>JAPLLG010000009.1 GCA_026387665.1 Nitrospirota bacterium | reverse complement strand
CCGGCATTGATCGAGAACGCCAACGGGAAGCTCGCGCCGGCCAAAACCAGCGGGATGCTGGTGGACTATCACGTCTCATCCTGCGGGGATGACTTGCAGCTCATCATGACGCACCGTCATGGCGTCGATAGCGAAGCGATTCATCGTCTTGCCTGGGAGACATTCGAAGCCGGGACCCAGGTGGCCAAGGACCTCCATCTCTATGGAGCGGGCCAGGACCTCCTTTCCGACGCCTTCAGCGGCAATGTCAGGGGCCAGGGGCCTGGCGTGGCTGAAATGGAATTCGTCGAACGGAAATCTGAGCCGATCCTGATCTTTATGGCGGATAAGACCTCAGCCGGCGCCTGGAACCTGCCTCTCTATAAGATGTTCGCCGATCCCTTTACGACGGCCGGCCTTGTGATCGCCCCGACGTTGCACCAGGGGTTCCGATTCGAGGTGCAGGATATCCGTGAGCACAAGAAAATCACCTTCGACTGCCCGGAAGATCTCTACGACATGCTGATGTTTATCGGGTCGCCGGGAAAGTATACCGTCAAACATGTTTTTTCTCGCGCAGACGGGACCATTGCCGCAGCTACGTCCACGGAACGGCTCTCGCTCATCGCGGGAAAGTACGTCGGCAAGGACGACCCGGTCATGATCGTGCGGGCGCAGCAGAATTTTCCCGCGGTCGGGGAAGTGCTGGAGCCGTTTCGCTACCCCTGGATCATCGAAGGCTGGATGAGGGGCTCGCATTACGGCCCGCTGATGCCCGTGTCGGTCAAACAGGCGACGCCGACCAGGTTCGACGGTCCTCCGCGCGTGGCCTGTATCGGGTTTCAGCTGGCCGACGGCAAGCTCATCGGGCCGCGCGACATGTTCGACGATCCGTCCTACGATGAAGCGAGGCGGGATGCCAATCGGATCGCGGATGTGCTGCGCATGCATGGTCCCTTCGAGCCGCATCGCTTGCCCCTCGAAGAGATGGAGTATACAACCATGCCGCAGATTATGAAGAAATTGGAAGGCCGCTGGACCAAATTTTAGCAGGCTGTTGAAAAAGGCCGCCAGCATCGTTCTCGCGTCGTTCAGACCCTCAACGTACCCCAGAGGGTACGCCTCGGGCCTTCACTCGCTGCGGCCTTGCTGGCCGGCCATTTTGAACAGCCTGCGAGTCTTGGTTGTAGTCTGTGATTGCACCATGGTGTCTGTGTGGCCTTCACGGGGTTTCGTAATAACTTTCTAGGAGAAACGGATGATCTTGGAGAGAGCGACCGTTGGAATATTGGTCGGGGGCGGACCGGCGCCCGGCATCAACAGCGTGATCAGCGCGGTCACGATCCGCAGTATCCTTGGCGGCTGCGACGTGGTCGGGATCATCGATGGGTTCAAGTGGCTGATGGAGGGAAGCACGGGGCAGGTGCGCCCCCTCTCCATCGAAGAAGTCAGCCGCATTCATTTTCGTGGCGGGTCCTATCTGGGCACGTCGCGGGCGAATCCGACCAAGAAGGCCGAGTCTCTAGTCAATGTGCTGTCTGCCTTGCTGAGGCTGGGGATCACGAAGCTCGTGACCATCGGCGGGGACGATACGGCTTTTTCATCGCTCAAACTGGAAGAGCTGGCGGCAGGGCGCATCCAGATCGTACATGTGCCGAAGACCATCGATAACGATCTGGATCTTCCTGCCGGCATTCCGACGTTCGGTTTTCAAACGGCCCGGCATGTGGCAGTCGAGATCGTCAAAAATCTTATGGTGGACGCCCATAGCACGTCGCGCTGGTACCTCGTCGTCACGATGGGGCGCAAGGCGGGCCATCTGGCGCTTGGAATCGGCAAGGCGGCGGGCGCCACCCTCACCCTCATTCCCGAAGAATTTCAGGAGAGGCCTGTGAGGCTCCAGCGTTTGCTGGATCTGGTGATCGGCACGATGATCAAACGCCTGAGCGGCGGGCGCTCTGACGGGGTGATCGTGCTGGCGGAAGGACTGATTGAGATTCTGGATCCGCAAGACTTGGGAGGATTGGAGCATGTCGAGCGGGATGAGCATGGGCACCTGCGTTTATCGGAAGTGGATCTCGGCGATGTGCTCAGGCGTGAAGTGACGAAGGGCATGAAGGCGTTGGGCCTGTCTGCGACGGTCGTAGCCAAGAATGTGGGCTATGAGTTACGCTGTGCGGACCCGATCCCGTTCGATATGGAATACACTCGCGATCTCGGCTATTGTGCAGCCCAGTTCCTGCTCGATGGAGGCACGGCGGCCATGGTGTCGATCCAGGATGGGCGGTTTGTGCCGATCCCCTTCAACCAGATGGTAGATTCCGTCAGCGGCAGGGCGAAAGTGCGGATGGTGGACGTCGCGGCGCAGTCGTATCAGATTGCGCGCCAGTATATGATCCGGCTGTCCGAGGAGGACTTCAGCGATCCGGCGGCGCTGGGCCGCTGCGCCGCCCTCGCGGGTCTGTTGCCGGAAGATTTTCAACGGCGGTTTCGCCTGCCGAGGTGAACGTGACCGCAACTCAATCGAAAGGATGCGTAACATGAAGGTGCTTGTGGCGACGGATGGATCGAAATATGGGCGTTGGGCGATGAACTGGGTGGCCAAGCTGCCGCTCGTCGAGCCGGCAACGGTCACGGCGCTGCATGTCGTGGATATCGCCTCGCTCCGCGCGCCGTTCCTGGCGCAGCCGGTGATGGCGGGGACCGAACGGTACATCCATGAAGAAATTCAGCGTATGGAAGCGCATTCGGTCAAAGCCCTCAAGGAGGCCAAGCAGCAGTTAGCCTCGCTGAAACTCAAGGGCACGGCCCGCAAGGAGCAGGGGGCCGTTGCCTCGACGATTTTGAAGCGAGCGCCCAAGCGGGACGGGTTGTTGGTGGTGGGCAGCCAGGGCCTCGACGCGCTCGATCGCTTCATGCTCGGCAGCGTGTCGACGGCTCTCATTCACCATGCGACCTGCCCCGTACTCGTTGTGAAGGGCGAGGCGGCGCCGGTGCAGCGGATCACCTTGGCGACCGACGGGTCGTCCGCATCGGCCAAGGCGCTGGATTTTCTGGTGAACAAATTTCACGCGGATCGTGCGACCGGCAAGGGCGGGCCGATCCACGTGAGCGTCATTCATGTGATGCCCTTCATCAAGTACCCGGAGCTGAAGGCAGCAGGGCACAAGCTGGTCGAACGGAGCGTGCGGAAGCTGGTGAAGGCGGGATTTACGGCCGAGCCGGTCTATCAGCTTGGGAAGCCAGCCGAGGAGATCATGAAGGTGGCCACCAAGCACCAGTCCGACTTGATTGTGATGGGGGCCAAGGGGCTGGGCGCGGTTGCGCGTTTTCTGCTGGGCAGCGTCTCGACTAGAGTCGTCCAGCATAGCTCCTGCTCGGTTCTCGTGGTGAGATAGCCTTCTGATTACCGTGGGAGACGGACTGGGGATGCGGGCGTTGTTTCCTGTGGGTGGGTGTCAGACATGAGCCCCCAAGAAGCCATTGCTCTGTCTCCAGCCTCTGCCCCCGCTCACGTACCCTGGCACCTCCTCTCGCCCAGTGACGTCGCGACACATCTGTCGGTCGATCCAGACGCCGGTCTCACCAGTGAGGAGGCCGCGCGCCGGATCATCCACTATGGTCTGAACGAGATCCGTGAACGCCCACCGCGCCAACTCTGGCGCATGTTCCTCGATCAATTCACCGACTTCATGATCCTCGTCTTGATCGGGGCTGCGATTATTTCAGGAATCGTCGGCGAGCCACCCGATGCGATTGCTATCGTCGTGATCGTCCTGCTCAACGGGGCGATCGGTTTTGTTCAGGAATATCGGGCCGAGCGGGCGGTCGCGGCGTTGAAGTTGCTCGCGGCCTCCACGGCGCGAGTACGGCGGGGCGGCCAGGTGACGGAGATCTCAGCCCTGCAGTTGGTGCCGGGCGATGTCGTGTTGCTGGAGGCGGGCAATGTGATGCCAGCCGATCTGCGCCTGATCGAGGCCGTCCAGCTGAAAGTGGATGAATCGCTTCTGACCGGCGAGTCGGTCCCGGTTGAGAAACGCATCGCGTCGCTGCATGAGGCAGAGGCGCCGCTCGGCGACCGGGTGAATCTCGCCTATAAGGGAACCAGCGCAACCTATGGCCGTGGCAGCGGCCTCGTGGTCGCGACCGGCATGCAGACGGAATTGGGCCGCATCGCCTCGATGCTAGGGAAAGAAGGGGCGGTGAAGACCCCGCTCCAGAAACGGCTCGCCCTGTTCGGGCAGCGTCTGGCCCTGGCGGCCTTGGCGATCTGTGCCATCGTGTTTGCCGTCGGGGTGTTGCGCGGCGAGTCGGTCGTGTTGATGTTTCTGACGGCCGTGAGTCTGGCGGTCGCGGCGATCCCGGAAGCGCTCCCTGCCGTGGTGACCGTGTCCTTGGCCTTAGGCGCCCGTCGGCTGGTGAAGAAGCAGGCGCTGATTCGCCGATTGACGGCGGTGGAGACGCTGGGGTCCGTCACCTACATCTGTTCGGATAAGACCGGCACTCTCACACAGAACAAGATGCGAGTGGAGCAACTTGTGGTGGGTGGCCAGCCGGAGAGTGGCGCCTCGAACCAGAAGGAGTCCTGGCGTTGGCTGATGAAGGCCCTGGCGCTCAGCAACGACGCGACCAGGCAGAAGGACGGCCGGGTGATCGGCGATCCGACGGAGGTCGCGCTTTTTCAAGCGGCGGAAGACAGGGGCTACAGGAAGGCCGAACTGCTGGCGCAGGCGCCGCGGGTGGCGGAACTGCCGTTCGATTCAGACCGCAAATGCATGACGACCCTGCATCGGGAGGGCTCGGAGGTCGTGGCCTTCACCAAAGGAGCGCCCGAACAGATCGTGGTCCTGTGCGAGGGGCGGCTAGCCGGTGATGTCCGAATCGCACTCGATTCGGCGGCAATCTTAGCTCAAGCCGAACGGATGGCGGCGGAGGGTTTGCGCGTCTTGGCCCTGGCCTATCGGACGTGGCCGGAGTTGCCCGCAGAACTCGCCTCTGACAACGTCGAGCGTGGGCTGACGTTTCTGGGCCTGGTTGGATTGATGGATCCACCACGGGAAGAAGCCATGTCCGCGGTGGCCCTCTGCAAATCGGCCGGCATTACGCCGGTGATGATCACTGGGGATCATCCTGCGACCGCCCGCGCAATTGCCCTGCGTCTCGGCATCATCGAGGACGGCGGAGCGGTGATGACCGGGCAGGAACTGGCGAAGTTGCCGCTGGACGAGTACGAGGCGAAAGTGGAGGGGATCCGGGTCTACGCGCGCGTCTCGCCGGAGCAGAAGATCAGGATCGTGAAGGGGCTGCAAGACCGAGGCGAATTTGTCGCGATGACCGGCGATGGCGTGAACGATGCCCCGGCGCTGAACCGGGCCGACATTGGCATCGCGATGGGGCTGACCGGCACCGATGTGGCGCGCGAATCGGCCCATATGATTTTGCTCGACGACAACTTCGCCACAATCGTGACGGCGGTGGAGGAAGGGCGGCGGATCTTCGACAATATCCGCAAGTTCATCAAGTACGCGCTCTCCTGTAATACGGCGGAAGTCTGGACCATCTTTCTGGCGCCATTTCTAGGCATGCCGATCCCTCTGCTGCCGATTCACATTTTGTGGATCAACCTGGTCACCGACGGATTGCCGGGGCTGGCGCTGGCGGTTGAACCGGAGGAAAAGGGCCTGATGCAACGGCAGCCCAGACCTCCGAGCGAAAGCCTCTTTGCGGACGGCATGTGGCAGGGCATCGTCTGGGTGGGTTTGCTCATGGCCGGTGTGGCGCTCTTGACCCAGGCCTGGGCCTACAGGACGGGCCATGCCCATTGGCAAACGATGGTCTTCACTGTCCTGACTCTGTCGCAGATGGGGAATGTGCTCGCGCTTCGATCCGAGCGCGCTTCGTTCTTCCAGCTCGGCCCCTGGACCAATCTCCCTCTTCTTGGTGCGGTGGCGCTGACCGTTGCGCTGCAGATGGCGACCATCTATATTCCGGCCTTGAATCCGATCTTCAAGACTGAGCCGCTCGATGCCGAGGAGTTGCTGCTCTGTCTGGCGCTCTCGTCGATCGTGTTCATCGCGGTGGAGATCGAGAAATGGTGCCTCAGGCAGGGGTGGCTACGGTGGTCGCGATGAATGTCGATGGAGAAGCCAGCGTGACGGGAGATCCTATAGTCCCGGCTATGTCGCGGCGGACTGTGCTGGGACGAATCATCCAGGGGCTGGGTCTGTCGCTCGCGCTGGGTCCTGCGATCCCTGTCGTGCAGGCCAGGGAACGGGCGACTGAGAGTGACGAGACTGACCGTTTGATTGTGCGGGTGGCGCGGCCGTTGGATGCGGAAACGCCGGTGCAAGAATTTGCGTCCTACCTCACGCCCACCTCCCGCTTCTTCGTCCGCAGCCACTTCGGCCCCCCTCCGCCAGAACAGCTCTCCGATGAAAATTGGCGGTTGCGCGTGACCGGTCTGGTCGATCGCCCGCTGACGCTCACGTTGAGAGACTTGAAGCAATTCGAAGTCGTCACCATCACCGCCGTCGTGCAATGCAGCGGGAACGGTCGGGCGTCGTACCGGCCGAAAGTGCCTGGCGTGCAATGGGAACGGGGCGCCGTCGGTCATGCGCGCTGGACCGGGGTGCGATTGAGAGATGTTCTGGCGAAGGCAGGCCTCCAGACGAACGGTTTGCATGTGCAGTTTCAAGGGGCGGACCGTCCAGTCGCGGCGACGGTTCCGCTTTTCGTGCGCAGCATCCCGATCGAGAAGGCGCTGCACCAGGATACGATCCTAGCCTATGAGATGAACGGACGTTCATTGCCGCTGCTGCATGGGGCGCCGTTACGGGTCGTCACGCCTGGATGGATGGCGGATTCCTGCATTAAGTGGCTCACCGACATCACCGTGCAGCAGGACGAAGCCCAGGGTTACTACATGCAAACTGCCTATCGCTATCCCGCGAGACCGGTTACGCCGGGCGAAGTCATCGCATCTAGCGATCTCAAGCCGGTGGAAACGATGGTCGTGAAATCGTTGATCGCGCAGCCGCGAGAAGGAGCCACCCTTAAGCCTGGTCCCGTCACGATTCAAGGTGTGGCCTGGACCGGCGAGGGCAGGATTGTGCGCGTCGAGGTTTCGATCGATGAGGGCCGCACTTGGGAGCCGGCGCGTTTGATCGGTGAAGAGCAACCCTATGCCTGGCGCCAGTGGCAGTACATTTGGCAGTCAACTTCCGGCCTAAAGACGATTCTCTGTCGCGCGACCGATGATCGGGGCGTGACGCAACCGGAAACGAGTCCTTGGAACCCCAGCGGGTTTCTTTGGAACGGATGGGACCATGTGATCGTGGCGGTGGCCGGATGAGGCTCGCCACAAAGGTTGTTGCAATAGGCCTGCTTGGATTGGCGATGCTGCTGTTTGGCAGGGCAGGGGCAGCGCCGGGCGATCAGGCGGGATGGTCGGCACGTGCAGAGGGATTGGTGCTCGCCCGCTGCGGCATCTGTCATAGTACGGATTTAATTGCGCAGCAACGGTTGGACCGGTCACGTTGGCAGGCCACAGTCGGCAAAATGGTTCACTGGGGCGCGGAGCTGTCGGAGGAAGAAGCGGCCTTGGTGGTGGAGTTTCTTGCTGAGCGGTTTCATCCTGCCGCATCGGCGTCGGTCACGCTCAGTGAGATCGGCGCAGCAGAACCGTTACAGACCGAGCCACCATCCATGCAAGAACGTCCGAACGGAGTGGCGCAGCAGGGCGCGGCGCTCTTCGCCAATAATTGCCAAGCCTGTCATGGCGCCGGTGCCGGCGGAGGATTCGGGCCCAAGCTGGCCGGCAACCCCATCCTGCATCTAGAGACTGCGTTTTGGGAGACGGTCCTCTACGGACGAGGCCCGATGCCTGCCTGGGAACATACGTTGAGCCGACAAGACATTGCTGACATCCTAGCCTGGCTAAAAACGTTGTAGAGTGGCGCGTGGCGGGCGTGATCTCTTGTGCTCGCGTAACGCGCAGGGGCTCGTCTGTCTGGTTGGCAGGTCTATCCGGTTCTTCTGGATAAATTTCCGGTCCGACCAACCAGATAGACGAGATAGACCCCATGAACCAACCGTCGTTGGACACGCGCAGTGGGAGATCACGTCAGCCACCTGCCTGTGAGGAGGGGAGCGAGCGTGTAAGAAATCATTCATGATGCAGCGGTATTTGCCGAATCCTGTATTATGGGAGCGTGAACAGGCGGTTGATCGTTTAGATGGAGGACCCGCGGATGTCGCAACATCAAGTTGAACCCCACGTCTTTATCGTCATTGGCGCGACTGGAGATTTGACGCGCCGGAAGCTCCTGCCCGCTCTGTATCATTTGCGGGATCAAGGAATCCTGGAAACGCGCAACACCCTGATCGTCGGGGCGGCCTTGCCTGAGTTGGGCGAAGAGGGGTTTCGGCTCTGGGCCTTCGAAGGCCTACAGCAAGCCGGCTGGCGCAATGAAACGGAGTTGCGCGCCTGGTGCGAGGAATGTCTGTACTACCAGACCTTGCATGAGGGGGGGACTCAAGATTATGAGGCGTTGGCCCGGTACATCCGGCGGTTGGAGCGCATCCACAAGATGCCGGAGAACCGGGTATTCTATCTGGCCTTGCCACCGGACACGGTGCCTGCCGCGATGGAACAGTTGGACCAGGCGGGACTGCTCAAGAGCCACGGGTGGGTCCGCGTCGTGTTCGAAAAACCATTTGGCCACGACTTCCATTCAGCTCGGCATCTGAATACGACGCTGCATCAATATATCGAGGAGTCTCAGATCTACCGTATCGATCATTACCTCGGCAAAGAGACGGTGCAGAATCTTCTGGCGTTCCGCTTCGCCAACCCGATTTTTGAGTCGCTCTGGAACCGCGACACCATCGAGAATATTCAGATTACCGTGGCCGAAGATCTCGGCGTCGAGCATCGTGGGGCCTATTACCAGCAGTCCGGGGCGTTCCGCGATATGCTCCAGAACCATCTGACTCAACTCATGACGGTCGTCGCGATGGAAGTGCCGGTATCCTTCGATGCCGCGGCGATCCAGAGTGAAAAGCTGAAAGTGCTCCATTCCATTGCGCCGATCACGCAGCAGGATGTCGTCTTTGGCCAGTACACCTCTTGGCAGGTCGGAGACCAGACGATTCCCGGCTATCGCGAGGAACAGGGGGTTCCGAAGGATTCAAACACGGAGACCTATGTTGCGTTGAAAGCGGAGATTCACAACTGGCGATGGAAGGGCGTGCCCTTTTATCTGAGGACAGGTAAACGGTTTCCGCGTAAATTGACTCAGATTGCGGTGACCTTTCGCGAGGCGCCCACCCAAGTGTTTCGCTCTCTTGATCCCGGCAGTATCCCGCCCAATAAGCTATTGATCACGCTTCAACCTAATGAAGGGTTCTCGCTGTGCTTTTCCGTGAAGAGTCCCGGGAGGCCGTTCCAGCTGAGCGACCATGCGCTGCAGTTCGACTACGGGAAAGCGTTTGGCCAACTTCCTGAAGCCTACGAGACGCTGCTCCGCGACGTGATGATCGGCGATCAGACCCTCTTTGTCAGTGCGGACTTTACTGAAACGGCTTGGCGCCTCTATGATCCGCTGTTGGCCGGCGAGAAAACCGTCCACTTCTACACCGCCGGTTGCTGGGGCCCAAGCGAAGCGGATGTGTTGCTGGAAAAAAATGGACATCGGTGGGCTTTAGGTTGGTAGGGGAAGGGACCGGCCAGGTGCCCTCCTTGCTCGCGGAACGCGCACGATAGGAATGTGCTCGTTGGACGCGCGCAGTGGGAGATCAGTCGGCCGCCTTCCTGTGAAGAGAAGCAAGCAGAGTCGGAGGGGTGGATAGAGAGAGGGCCTCGCTCGACGGCCGCAGTCGAAAGCTCCTCACACCCTTGCTTGATTGAGTGGGGATCCGGGGAAGAAGCGAGCAATCTTTAGTGATGCCTGGCAGGGCGGTCCATAAAATTAGTCGAAGTGTTTCCATTGGGATGCTCGCCTTGATGGTTTTTTCTGTGGCTGCTTGCAGCCAGTTCGAGCCGCGGGATAAGCGGTTTTACTATCGGGCGTTCTGGAACTTTGCGCTGCGGGAGGATTTGGCCGAACTCGATAGTGAGTTCAACGGCGTGGACTTCGGCCATTCCAATCTCTACGAGAATCTTCTACTCACGGGCGGGACGGATGTGCCGGCTATCGAAGATCGGGCCCGCGAGGAGACGCTCGCCTTCATTGCGTCGAAGCCTCGGCTCAATCCCAACGAGGAGGCCATCGCTCCGACCTACATGAAGCTGGCCTGGCGCGCGCAGAATACGTTCGATGAAGCGCATGCCCTGCATCGCGCGACGTACGACATTGTGGTGTCGGACGAGCCGGATAAGGACCGCGCCATCCGGAATGTCCTGGCCTATTACCAGGAGAGCTCCTACGCCATTACGGCCAAGAAGCTGGATCATCATCGCCTTGATGCCTTTCTCTATTCCCGATCGTTCCGCAACCGGTTTCCGCTCTTCAATGCCACCATCTGGGCGTACCATTATCTGCAAGTGGCTGTGTACGATCCGCTGCAGGCCGCGCGCGATCTTGAAACCAAGAAACAGGCCGTGCGCCCCATTCTCCTGACCTATCGGCATTATCTCGACCAGCCACAGACGCAATGGACCTTCATGCCGCTCACGGCGGAGCTTAGCCCTATCTTTGCCGCGCGCTATCCGGAGATCGCCAACATCTTCGACAATCTCCACATGTTGCATGACAACATCAGCGACATCCTCGCGAGTGAACTGGTGCCGACGTGGGAGGATAAGCGGGAAGAGATCTATCGCATTCTGAATACCTATTATCTGGCGACTGCGGACGCGACGAATCCGATGATCGTGACACATGCGGAGCACCGCCATTGAGGAACGTCACTCTGCGAACCTTCCGTTTCTTTGCGCTTATGCTGCTGGGTCTGTTGCCCGCGCCGCTCCTTGCTCTGGATCATGACAACCTCGATCCGAACAGGCCGATCGGGATGGAAGATGCCTATGCGATTCCGAAAGGGGAGATCGGGATGGAGGGAGGCGTGCGTTTCAACGACCGTCGGGAGGGCCGCACGCGCGTGACCTTCCAGCCACAAATCATCTATGGCGCCTTCGATAATGCGCAGATTGAAATTCAGGGCGACCTGTTCACCGAGCCGAACAGCCTTGTCGGCGCGAGCAAGTCCGGCGATTTGCACCTGGGCCTGCTGTACAACTTCAATACGGAGACGCTGGCGTTGCCCGCCATGGCCCTCCGAGTCGAAACGGACCTACCAACGGGCGTGAATTCACGAGGCGTGGATACGCAAGTGACCGGCATCCTCACGCGATCGTTCGGCCGCCTGCGCGCGCACCTCAACGCGGGCTATACCGTGCTTGGCTTGCCGAAGGGACAGGAGCGGCCTGGGGCCTACCGTGCTGTGGCAGCAGTCAGTTATCCCTTGGGATATCCCGACAGTTTTCGTGACACACTGATCGCCAGCGTGTATACGAGAGAGTCGGACCTGCGCGGCCAACGGAATCACACGGGCGTCGAAGTGGGGATTCGCCATCAACTGACGTCTCGTCTGGTGGTCGACGCCGGTCTCGGCACCGAGTTCGCAGGACCGGCTGATCGGGCTGCGGTCTTAGGAACGGTGGGGCTATCGGTGGGATTTTAGAATGATGCTGGAAAAGTTCGCCAGCTTCGTTCTCGCATCGTTCAGACCCTCACCGTACCCTCCGGGTACGCCTCGGCTCTTCACTCGCTGCGGCCTTGCTGGACAAACATTTCGAGCATCATTCTGGGCTATGGCCTGTTGAAAGAGGGGCGGCAGTTGCATCGCCCTCAACGGGGTGACAATTACGCGACCTTTCTCTCGCTCATCCTCTGGATCGCGTCCGGTTGGGCGATCTTGCTGACGATGTAATAGCCTGGCTGTTTGAGCGTCAGGCGTATCCGCCCTTCCCGCCTCAATCGGTTGACCTCGATAAACACCTGGTCCCACGTAAGTTCCGGACATTCGAGGATCACCTGTTCGATGGTGCAGTTATTCGAATGGGTGACAATGTCCATAATGTGGTCGGCGGCTGATTCTATCTGTGCCATGGGATCCCCCTTTTCTCGGATGTGTTCCATGCGGGAGTGAAATGCAATGGCAATGCCGGGCGCTGGCTGAGGAGGAACCGCCTGTAATGTCCTCATGATTTCAACGTTGTTTTGGATTGTCGGCAAAGCCCAGTTGGCTGCACAGGCATCGCGAGGGAGAGGGATGTCAAATCCTTGACGTCATGTGCCCTGGCTGAAGTTGTCTCGCCTGGGCAAGAACTGCCTACCGACATTGGTCAGCAGTCGGCTAATACGTCGCACCGCGTGCGGATTAGGGCGCTGTCTTTGATGGGAGCGGGTTGAGGTGATCGACGATGAGCCTCGCGTCGGCGACCGGGTCCGTCGTGAAGGGAGCGGTCTGCTGACGAGTCACCGGGGTGCTCAATCGCTCTGCCGCCTGGCGGACGGGAAGAGGGAAGGATTTGTCCTGTTGGATTTCGCGGAGATGGGCCATCGCATCCCCGCGCCATCGGGGAAGAGGGAGCCGCGCCAGCCAGGCTTCGGTGGCGAGGGCCACGGCTCGTCTGGCACAGACTCGCGCCTTTCCGTCGTTGTTGTCTTGCCGCGCGGCCTCGGCTGCCGCAAGTTCCTGTTCAATCAACGGTGTGGACATTGCTAGAATTTTTTCGATGTGCGGGTGAGTTGCTGGTTATTGTGATCAATTACAGATAAGATTCGCAAGCCGTCTTCTGGATAGCAGGGAGTGGGCGTTAGGGGATTGGATGGGGCCGGGAGTTCAACTCATTGAATCGTATGAAGAGGAGCGCGAAAAAGAATGGCAGCTAAGGCAACCAAAGGGAAGAGCGTGAAGGCCGTAGTGAAGAAGGCTGCAGTGAAAAAGAAGGCAACGCCGCCGCGCCGGGTGAAGAAGCCCAAGGCCCCATCAGCTGCGGTCCTGATCCTGTCCGGTTCCACAGCGCTTCGCCGGAGGAAAGCGGCTGAGACGTTGGCCGAAACCTTGAAAGTGGATCTGTTCAGGGTGGATTTGTCGGCGGTGGTGAGCAAATACATCGGCGAAACAGAAAAGAATCTGAACGACGTGTTTGATAAAGCCGAATCCAGCGGCGCGATCCTCTTCTTCGATGAAGCGGACGCCTTGTTCGGGAAACGCACGACGGTCGCAGATGCGCATGACCGATACGCGAATGAAGAGGTTGCGCATTTTCTGCAGCGGATTGAGAGTCATAACGGACTGATCATCCTCACGAGCAATGGGAAGCAACGTCTCGATGAGGCGTTTTCTTCCAAGACTCAGGTGGTCGTCATGGCTGGGACGACGAAGCCGGAGCGAGCAAAAAAGAAGAAATAGGAGGGAGTGGCCAGGCCATCCTTCTTGCTCGCGGAACGCGCACGATCAGAATGTGCTCGTTCGACGCGCGCAGTGAAGGACAGTCTGGCCACTCCCCTCAAGAGAGGTAGGGCAGTAGAAGGCCCTCGCCCGGGCTAATGGCACGTCTCGGCGTGCCAGTGGGTGGGCGGGTGAGAAAGCTACGCGCAGTGGAAGATCAATCAACCCCCATTCCTGAAGAGGTAACGAGCGAGCTTGGAGGGATTGTTTCTAGCCATACTTGCTATGCACAGGATTGAAGGGATGCATGAAACATCATCGCACTGATCTCCGGAGTCTCGCTCGTCGCGCCATGGTCGAGCGAGGCTTGTTGCCTGATTTTTCCGCTGCGGCGATGGCCGAGCTGGCCCGCATCGAGACTGCTGCTACCGATCTGGATGAGAACCAGCGTGACTTAACGGGGCTCCTCTGGGCCTCGATCGACAACGACGATTCCCGAGACCTCGATCAACTCACGGTGGCTCAGCCAGGCGCTGGTCGGTCCGTGAAGATTCTAGTTGCGATTGCCGACGTGGACGCGCTGGTCGCTAGGGAGTCCGCCCTTGATGGTCACGCCAAGCACAATACGACCTCGGTCTATACGTCCGGCGAGATGTTTCCTATGTTGCCGGAGAAACTCTCGACCGATCTGACCTCTCTTGGCGAAGGGCAGGACCGTCTTGCGATTGTCGTGGAGATGGTGATTGCGGAGGATGGGGCGGTCCTCAGTTCGACCCTCTTTCGTGCAGTGGTCAAAAATCATGCGAAGCTGGCCTACAACAGTGTCGCAGCCTGGCTTGCGGGGGAGGCTCCCGCGCCTGATCTGGTCGAGTCTGTTTCCGGCCTCGCGGCGCAACTCCGACTTCAAGACCAGGTCGCGCAGCGGCTCAAGGCACGACGTCATCATCAGGGAGCCCTCAGTCTTGAAACGATCGAGCCTCGAGCCGTGTTTGACGGTGAGGTGTTGACCGATCTCAGGATCGAGCAGAAGAATCGCGCCAAGGAACTGATCGAAGATTTCATGATCGCCGCGAATCAGGCGACGGCCTCCTATCTCAAGGGAAAGGGCGTGCCGTCCTTCCGCCGCATCCTGCGCTCTCCGGAACGCTGGCTGCGGATTGTCGAAGTGGCAGCCCGCTGGGGCGAACACTTACCTCCTGAGCCGGACGCGAGCGCGCTCGAAGGATTCCTCGTGACGAGGCGGAAGGCCGATCCCCTGACCTTCCCCGATCTGTCTCTGGCCATTGTGAAGCTCATTGGCAGAGGCGAATATGTGCTGGACCAATCGAAGGATGGGTCTCCGGAACATTTCGGGCTGGCGGTGAAGGGCTATACCCATTCCACGGCGCCCAACCGGCGCTTCCCCGATCTCATCACCCAGCGGCTGGTCAAGGCGGCGCTGGCCGACGCGCCGACTCCGTACAAACCGGAAGAGCTGAAGTATCTGGCCGAACATTGCACCGAGAAAGAAGACGATGCGGAAAAGGTCGAACGGCGGCTTCGTAAATCCGCCGCCGCCCTCTTGCTCGAATCGCGGATCAGGGAACGCTTCGACGCCATCGTGACGGGCGCGTCAGACCGGGGCACATGGGTTCGTCTCCTTGAGCCGCCGGTTGAAGGGCGAGTGGTGACGGGCACGACGGGCCTCGACGTCGGAGACAAGGTACGAGTGGAACTCATCAGCACGGATGTTGAGCGGGGGTACATCGACTTCGTCAGAGTCTGATTGGGAGAGAGTCGCCGTTCTCTGGTTTGTCTTGTTCAGGGAACGAAATAAACCAGACAAACCCACATGCCAGATAAACTGTCCATGTCTCGCTGTTCGCGCATTTCCCGCACGTCTGGCGATCACACGTCGTGATTCAGGGTGCCGAGACCTTCGGCACCAGCCTGTCAGACTCACGGTTATTGGGAGGGGGGAGGCAGGTAGACTCTGAGCAGGTCTCTCCAACTGACGATGCCGCTGACCTTTCCGTCTTGCGTAACGACGGGAAGACAGGAGACCCGGTTTCCCAGCAGCCGCTGCGCCGCAATCTCGACGGTTTCGCTGGCCTCGACGGTGATCGGATTCCGGCTCATGATCTGGTGGGCTCGTTTGTTGAGGGTGGCCCGGTCTCGGTCCAGTTCGGACAGGGATCCGATAAAAGGGCTGATGGCTTTGAGTAAGTCTCGATCGGAGATCACGCCCACCAGCCGTTCTGACTCCAGGACCAAGAGATGATGGAAATGGAACTCCAGGAAGAGCTCACGGGCTTTAGCGAGGCTGTCGTCCATGGTGATGCTGATCACCTTCTTGGACATGATGCTCTTTACGGTCTGAGAGGGGAGCTCTTCCATCGTTCTGTCGGGTGGTGTGCCATGAATGGGGCGCTCAACCATAGCGAAATTATAGCTCCACTGTCGCCTCATGCCCAGCGTTTATGAAAAATGAAGATCCGCGTGCACTCCATTTCGCGGCGCGTGGGGGGCTTTCTTTCAAGACTTCTTGTAGCGGAGTCACTTTGCGAGGACGCATTTCTCGTAGAGATCTTTAAGCTGGCAGGTCGGATCGTAGCGGGTCTTGAGCCTGCGGTAGGTGGTTTCGTCGTAGAGCTGCCAAAATGTTTCGCGCGAATAAAAGGCATTCGAGTAGAGAGATTTCTTGCCCCCGAGCTCCCGGACCTTCGCTTCTATTTTCTTATTGAAGTAACCCTCCTCGTGATCGCTCCTGACGGAATCCCAGAACCCGAAATTGACATACAGGGTTCGTGGACTCATGGGATACAACGGATAGGAGACCGCTGGATCGTAGGCCGCGACCGGGCAGATCCATACGGGCGTGATGCCGATTTCTTTGTTGAAGAACCGCGCGAATGCCGGCGCATGCTCAAGAGGAATTTCCACGTCCTGAATCACCGCTTCCTGTCGCCCGCCCAGAACTCTGGCCACCAGTTGCGCGCGGGGTGAATCGTTGAATCGCTTGCGCAGCTTCCAATAGACCGTGGAGTTGAGACGCTTCCTGCCCCAGAGCCAGCGCACCAGCGGCTGCTGCGCGAGGAAATGTTTCGAGCACCAGAACCAATCGGTGTCCCAGCGCCACAGATAGTCGTGCGTCGTGAGGTAGTCGATCCTTTTGCGGGGGATCGACCGGTAGTAGATGTGCCGATAGGTGTAATCGCTGAGCCCTTCGGCCTGGTCGGTGAATGTCCCGGTCGTGATATAGAGCTCCTGCCCATGGAACATCGTGCCGTCGACGAAATCCACCTGCCTGTCCTGGCAGACCTGCCCCAGCGCGCGGAAATAGGTTTCTAAATCTGAATGGCGCTCGTGTTTGAGTGTGACGAATTTCTTGACGGGCACGAGCGCCACTTTCACTTTCAGCGCATAGCCCAGCGTGCCATACGAATTGGCAAAACCGAAAAATAAATCGCGATGCTCGTTCTCTTGGGTGGCGACTGCAACCGTTCCGTCCGGCAGGAGGACGTCGATGGCCAGGATCGTTTCATGGACGAAGCCGTACTTGAACGAGGAGGATTCAATGCCGATTCCCGCCGTCGCTCCGCCGATGGTGATCGATTTCAGTTGGGGCACGACGGCGGGCATCAGCTGGAAGGGCAGCGTGGCACGAACGAGGTCTTCGTAGGTCGTCATCCCTTCGACGTCCGCGTACCGTTCGTGCTCGTTGACGTGGATCACGTGATTGAAGTGGCGCAGATCCAGCTTCTGCCGAGGCTCCTGAATCCGTTGCCGGAACAGATTGGACGTCGATTTCTCGAGCGCGAGGGGGCCGGCCGTGGCTGACGCACGAAGGGTCTTGATCAAGGCGTCGCGTTTGCGGGCATGCTCTTCAGACAAGATCATGGCCATTACCGCACCGATTCGTAGCCGCCCAGCAGGCCCCGCTTCGACATCACGATTTGCCAGAGGTGGATGGTGCGGGCGCGGAAGGCTCCCGCGAGGGACAGCAGATAGTAGCGCCACATGCGGGTGAAGCGCTCGTCGAAGGCGGGGGGCAACTGTCCCCGTTGCCGGTCGACATTCTCCTGCCATGCCAGGAGGGTGCGATCGTAGTCGGTCCCGAAATTATGCCAGTCCTCCAGGACAAAGAGCCCTTCCATCGCCGCGCTCAGTTGCGCCACGGAGGGCAGCATGCCGCCGGGGAAAATGTATTTGTCGAACCAGGGGTCGCCGGTGGTGGCTGAGATATTGTTGCCGATGCTATGGAGGAGAAAGAGGCCGTGCGGTTTGACGGTCCGGTGGGCCACCTCCATGAGGGTCCGGTAATTTTTGAATCCCACATGTTCGCAAATGCCGATGGCGGCGACCTTGTCGAACTCCCCGCTCGCGTTACGATAGTCGCTGAGCCTGATCTCCACGGGAAGTCCGGCGCATCGGCGCCGCGCAAAGGCCACTTGCTGCTCGGAAATATTGTAGGCGACCACCGAGCAGCCATAGTTGGCAGCCGCATAATGCGCGAAGCCGCCCCATCCGCACCCCAGCTCCAGGACTCGCTCGCCTTGCTTGAGTTGCAGCTTCCGGCAGATCAAATCTAATTTGTGCTCCTGCGCCTCCGCCAGGTTCTGCGCCCGCTTCCAATAGGCGCAGGTATATTGCATGTGGGGGCCCAGCATGCGTTCGTAAAACTCGTTGTTCAAGTCGTAGTGTTGTTGCGCGACTCGTGTGGAGCGGCGCTGATTCTGCATGTTGAACAGGCGGGCCTGGAGCATGTTCAGCATGAGCCGCTTGTCGCGCACGGCCTTGTCGAGTCCGGCCGTATGAAATCGAAAAAAGAATTCGTCCAGCTGATTGGCGTCCCACCAGCCTTCCATGTAGGACTCGCCGAGCCCGAGCGAGCCCTCGGTCAGGATCCGGTCGTAGAATCGGTCGTTGTGGACGTGGATATCCCCCGGTTGAGACCCGTTCACATGTACCTGCGCTCTTTCGAGCAGCCCGTGAACAACGTGTTGTGGATCCATAGGGGGCAACCGCCTTTCCTTGGTCTAGGGGGTGGTATGCTCCGTGTAACGCACGGCGAATGGATTGTGTGAAGTGAGGGCTACGACGGAAGAAGACACCATAAGGAGTGATCGCTCCGTTGAGTCTTGCTACAGGGCTTGGGCGTTTCCGGACGCGAGGATCTTGGCTTTGATGTGGGGAGGAGGAGTTCTCAGGTCCCACACGATTCCGAACCAGGAGAGCACGGTCAAGATATAGTAGGAGAAGTCCACTTCCCACCAGAACCATCCCTGATTGACCGACGATTGGTAGTAATGGTGGTTGTTATGCCAGCCTTCCCCGCAACAGAGCACCGCCAGGATGAAACTGTTCTTGCTGCCATCGCGGGAGTTGTAGCGAACCCGACCGACGATGTGCGTCAGGGAGTTGATGAAGAAGGTGCAATGGTAGAGGACGGTGGTGGAAATGAAGAAGCCCCAGATCAGTCCCGGGAAGCCTCCCACCGCATACATCAGCCCCGCATAGAGGAGGGGCGGAATGACGTGAAACTGGTTGAGGAAGCGCAGCTCGGGATATTTCGCCAAGTCTCGCACGAGACGGAGATCGGTCTGCACATAATTCTCGGATAAGAGCCATCCAATATGGGAAAACCAGAATCCCCTTTGCAGGGGGGAGTGGCGATCTTTTTCCTGATCCGAGTGCTTATGGTGGTGCCGATGGTGTGCGGCCCACCAGAGCACGCCCTTTTGCGCAGATGTCATGGCGAGAAACGCCAGGAGAAACTGGAAGGCCCGGCTGGTTTTGTATGAACGGTGCGAAAAGTAGCGGTGGTATCCTGCCGTGATGGCGAACATTCGCAGGTAGTAGCTGGTAACGGCCAGGGCCACCAACTTCCAGCTGATGCCGGTCTGAATGATCCACAGACACATCAGGTGGATGCTGAGGAACGGGAGCACTCCCTGCCACTGGTATTTCTCAGCTTCAGGCGCCTGATCGGTGGCGTCAATGGAATCGCACGATAGTCTATTCATGCAGGGGGCCCATCGGTCACGTCTCTCTCCGAGTTCAGTCCGAGGTCTCAGGAAACGGGGCCATTCTACTCGAATACGCGTGCTGAGAGAAGAGGAAAACGCGTCACATTAGAAAACTATTGAGGGACCATTATGACGGAGTCCTGGGGCTGGTGCAGCTAAAAAAATCAGGCTCATAGAGCAAGCGGATACGTGTATGTCACGAGATGGTCGTGTTTGCGCTCAGCGGCGATACGTTCGGCATGGTCTCGCGCCTGTCCGGCTCTTCCAGGCTAGTGCGGCCAAGTGTGCCGTTGCGGTAATCCAACAGAAGAATCCTCGCCGCTTTGTCCCGGTCTAGCCCGCCGCCGCTTCTGGTCAGGAGGCAGCCTCGCTTTTTGGCAATGGCGTCGATTACGTCCGTATGCGTCAGTCCCTCCACGGCAAATCCGTAGCGGGCCGTGAGTCTGGCGGGATAGCGCGCGAGCAGGATGGCGGCGAGAAATTCGGCGACCGCTTCGTCATCGACGACCGTATGGCCCACGGCGTTGATCGTGGCGAGGAGGAGGCCCACGTTCGGGTCTTTGATGGTTCCCCACAAGAGTCCCGGCGAGTCGGTGATGGCCATATGGTCGTTCAATTTGTGCCGCTGCTGGACCTTGGTCACGGCCGGCTCGTCGCCCACGCGCGCGATGCGGCGCTTGAGGAGCGTGTTCATCATGGTCGATTTGCCGACGTTGGGAACTCCCATGATCAGCATGCGGAGCGGCTTCACACTGCTGTTGCGATGGGGGGCCAGCAGCTGGCAGAGCTGGGGCACTTTGGAGGCATCGCCCGCCCGGCTGCACGAGAGGGCCACGGCGCTGACGTTCGGTTGCCGGTTATAGAAGTCGAGCCAGGCTTGCGTGATGGCGGGATCGGCGAGATCGGCCTTGTTGAGCACTTTCAGGCTCGGACGCTGGCGGACCAGGCGGAGCTCTTCGATCAGCGGATTGCAGCTGGCTTCCGGTATGCGCGCATCCAACACCTCGACGATGACATCGATCACTTCCATCGTCTTGGCCGCTTCTTTGCGCGCCGCATTCATGTGACCGGGGAACCACTGGATAGACATGTCCGCTTAACCTTCTCGGTGAATAGGCCTTGTATTCTACACTGTCGGCTGCCTTATATGCGCTGTCTGTGGTACATAGAACAACTCATTCTTTGGGGAACCTGTCATGGCGAGACGATCGGCACAGTGTCTGTTTTTCACGGTCTTTGCGGTCGCCTGGCTGACGCTCTCGCCAGAGAGCCATGCCCTGGTGGAGATTCTCCCTGATGTGTCATTGACGGTGGATGGCCGGGCCATCCAGGATCACAGGGCGGTTGTCTCCTATCCGGCTCTGCGGGAGATTCTGGCGGCCTTCGGTCGCGCCGAAGCCGCCGTACAGAAACAGGACCTGGACCAGGTGCTGCAATTTTATGCCAAGGCCTACAATTATCATGGCCTGAAGCCGACGGATGTGCGCCGAATCTGGGACGAAGTCTTCACCCACTACCATAACCTGTCGTCCACCCATCTCTTTTCAGTGGTGAAGGTGTTCCGGTCCGGGTCTCAGCTGCGTGCGGAAATCACCTGCACCGGCGGGCTGTACGGCACGGAGTCCCAGGGCGGCGCGCGGATCACGCTGGATAGCTGGTTCCAGGAGGTCCACTATCTGGTCCATGAGGATGGGGCCTGGCGTTTTCTCGGCAATGCCGGCGTTGCGCCAAGCGCAGAGCCGTTTACGTCGAGTCCGCATCACCCACTCTTCTAGTCACGGCAGAATGCTGAAAACGTCCGCCAGCTTCGTTCTCGGCTCATCGAAATCCTCAACGTACCCCTGAGGGTATGCCTCCGGTTTCGACTCGCCTGCGGCCTTGCTGGACGGCCATTTTGAGCATTCGGTGGAATGGCTCTGCTTCTGTATTTACGTTACGGGCTATCGGTCTCGGATTCGGCCGAGTAACGGTGATGGCTCGTGATTCCATCAGGGCTCCAACTTCTTCGTTCGCCGCTTCGATCTCAAACTGCTCGCGTCGGATCTCGTTGCCGGCGCGAGTACGATAGACCAGCTCGTCCGTCTCGAAATCATATTCCGGACACTCGGCGCTCTCCCATCGCTGCACGAAGTAGTGGGCGTAGAGGGTATAGAGGCCATGGTCCTTGCGGTTATGCCGCAGGACATATTCGGGCATGGTCTGGATATCCAGATCGGCATGGTAATGCTGGAGCCACAGGTAGTCGCCCAGGATCACCAGTTTGATCAACGGGGAATCCGCATAAAGCTTGAGTTTGACGTCCTTCCCTATGGCCTTCAGCCGCTTGAGGAGCTGGATGCTGTGCCGGACTTCTTTCCGGAATGTGTCCAGTGTGAACTCGGGATGGTTGACCGCCTGGATGCGTGCGCTCGCTTCCTGGCTGTAGGGATTCACCAGCATGATTCTGGCTCCCAGGCATTTGTCGAGTACCGACGACAGGCCGCCCACTTGATCCACAAAGGTGCTGTGGCCGCTGGACCCGATGACCGAGATGGTCCGGCCCGTGCCCTGCTCGTCTTTGAGTTGCTCGATATGTTGCTGCGCCCCCCTCGTGCGGCGCGGGAAGAATGAGACGAGGCCTGCGCCGGTCGCTACGGTGGCGAGGGCCCGGTCCCGCTTGCTGCGATGGACGTAGTTGAGACAGACGATCAGGAGGATCGCCACCGTCATTTCTACGGCGATGAGCGAGAGCTTGTCATGCTCGACGCGTGACCAGAACGACAAGAACTGTTTGGCCCCTGCCGGCAGCAAGAGCGCAATACCGGCGCTCATGGCGACGATAAGAATGTGATAGAGGCTCCCTGCGGCGTCGCGCAGGAATGCCCGGACTGTTGACCATACGGATAGAAACAAGGATGCACCTCTTTGAATGTAACGGACGACCCCACGGCGATGACGGGCTGGCAATGTGAGCGATGGATGGGTACGCCTAAAGCGGAGAGCTCAGCAGATGCAGAACGGCTGCGTGCGGACAAAAAAAGATCGCATGAGACTTCGTGTCTAATGGGGGACTGCAGCCCCCGAACACGGAAGGTCTTATGCGATCAAGACCACTGTAGCATGGACAGAGCGGCGAAACAAGCGCTGATAGTCGAGGGGGCGAAGAGCTAATAGCTGATGGCGTATGGCGGGGGAGAGACCGTCTGCATTTATGTTAGGGCCGATACCATCAGCTATCAGCCATACGCTCTTTTCTTGGGGCGAGCTGTTAGTACTGGAGCGTTGACGGCTCCCTATGAAACTGCGCCACGGTGGGATGCACCAGTTCAGCAAAGTCTCGGTAGCGAAGTTTCATGGCTCCCGTATGGGTTCCCGCGTCGAAGAAGATGTGCTCGTCTTGCGTGAGCAGCTGATCGACATAGACGGCCATGTTGTAGAGATTGCCGAAGGGGGGCATCGTGCCTACTTCGCAGTCGGGAAAGAGTTCCGCGAGCTCACGTTCCGTTGCCAGCCTCACATGTTTGCTGTCCAGCGCCTCCTCGAGTCGCTTAAAATCCACCCGCCAGGTGGAGGGGAGGACTACCGTCACGAACCGCTGGTCTGCTTTGACGATCACTACTTTGGCGAAGAGCTCGCCCCGCACGTGGAGGGCTTCAGCCGTTCTTCGTGCGCTAAAGGCCGCGTCATGACTGACCGCTTCGTAGGGGATCTTGTGGCTGTCGAGATAGGTTTGGAGTCTTTTCAGGACGGGCATGGCAACCTCCATGGAGTAGGCAGGATGCTCAAAAAACCTGCCAGCGTCGTTCTCGCATCGTTCAGACCCTCAACGTACCCTCCGGATACGCCTCGGGCCTTCACTCGCTGCGGCCTTGCTGGCAGCCTTTTTGAGCATCCTGCGTTCGTGACCTGCGACGATTGAAATATAAAGAGAGCAAGGGGAGTGCCATTACTGCCGTGCAAGATGGCGGTGGCAAATCTGTGATGTGCTGCGTGGTTAGAGTAGGGGGCAGGATAGAGCAGCCGGGGCAACAGACCGGTTCCGTAGCAGAATAGGGCAATGGTGCAGGGCGGGCTGTCCTGAAATGCTACGTTGCTTGGGGGCGTGAAACGTAAAACGTGAAATGTTCGAATCCGAGCACGAAAACATTTTATGTCTCACGTCTCTTTTATTAAAGACGTTCGCGGCCATGTGGAGTGGTGAGGTCTTGATCGGGGCCGAGAGGGACGATGCGGGTCGGGTTGATGTCGGCATGAGTGACGTAGTAATGCCGTTTGATATGGTCGAAGTTCACGGTGTCGGCGATGCCATTCGTCTGATAGAGGTCCTTGAGGTAGCCGAAGAGGTTCGGATAGTCGATGATCCGACGGAGGTTGCACTTGAAGTGCCCATAGTAGACGACGTCGAAGCGCACGAGGGTGACGAACAGGCGCCAATCGGTTTCGACGAATTGTGAGCCGAACAGATAGCGTTGGCGCGCAAGCCGGTCCTCGAGCTGATCGAGGGCGTCGAAGAGGCGCAGCACGGCTCGTTCGTAGGCCTGCTGCGAGGTGGCGAACCCCGCGCGATAGACGCCGTCGTTCACATTCTCGTAGATGAAGGTGTTGAGGTCGTCGATCTCTTTCCTGATGCCTTCTTGATAGAGGTCGATCGTGCTATTAGTGAAGCGGTTGAACTCGCCGTTGAACATCCGCATAAGGTCATCGTCGGAATTCGTGACGATGCGTTTCGTCGCCGTATCCCACAGGACAGGGACGGTGAATCGTCCCCGATAGTCAGGGTCGGTGGCTTCGTAGGCCTGGCTGAGGAATTGGAATCCGTTGATGGGATCGAGCGAATGGCCCGGCCCGTCGCGAAAGGCCCAGCCCCGTTCATCGCGGATCGGGTCCACGACCGTCATGCCGATCACGTCTTCGAGCTGTTTGAGTTTCCGCACGATGATCGTGCGATGGGCCCAGGGGCAGGCCAGGGAGACATAGAGATGATAGCGGCCGCTCGCAGCCTGGTAGCTGGAGCTCCCGCTCGCCGTCACCCAGTTCTTGAAGGCATCCGGCTGCCTGGTGAAGGCACCCTTGGCACTCTGTTCGTCCGGAAATTGTGCCTTAATGGTCATCGTCAGGTTCCCGATGTCTCTACAGTACCATATTAATGAGGGGAGGGAGGGGGAAGTAGCCAGGTGCCCTTCTTGCTCGCAGAACGCGCACGATGAAACGGTGCTTGTTCGATGCGCGCAGTGAAGGGCAGCCTGACCACTCCCCCATGAAGAGGTAGAGAGAACCAGACGGCCCTCGCTGGCCGCGCACAGTGGGAGAACATCTAGCCTGCCCTCAGAGGTGAAGGTGGAAGAGCGGTAGCCGCTCGATGTGCCTAGCGGAGACCACGCCAGCCGCTTCGCTGACTGCGGATGTGGGTGGAAAGTTGAGTTCAAGTCTTATTGGACACGCGCGGTATTCGTTTACGTAGGGTGGCGTTTGGCAGTATATAATCCTACTGCGGTACAGTTTCTGGCACAATTGGAAGAAGCTAGTGAGCCTAGGCAGAGCGACATGAAAGCCACGCACTACAGCCGCCATCGAGCTGCGAATTATATTGATCAAAGTCGGCATCCCTTGTTGTACGGGATTTCACAGGAGGCCGATTGGATCTCAGAAGACGAATTTCCTGCAGCCTCAGAGTGGGCCGATGTACACGAAGAGTGGCTTCGGTTTGTTGACGGCAAGGGACAGATGCCCCGGTTTGTTTCTAGGCTTAAGAAGTCGGCGTACCAGCGGGACCGGACGTTTGCCGAGATTGCTGTCGGATATTTTCTTGAAACGAAGTGCTCCTTGCCGATTATTGAATGGGAACCACCCGGAGAAGGCCGAACCAGGGGAGAATTCATGGTTGGCGCGACTCGCGAAAGAGTGTTCGTTGAAGTAAAGACCGGTGGCTGGCAGAAGGACGTAAAGGAAGCTGAGGGGAAGAACAGTCCGCGGTTCACTCAGCCAAAATACATTCAGGCAGAGGCGCGGTCTGTCGGTAATTGGGTAGTGATTCGAAATGCCGTATCGAATGGATATAAAAAGTTTCGCGATTCCACCCCAAGCTTGTTGATGATCAGGGACGACTATTTCGTATCGCTAGAGAAACTCCTCGGCCCCGACATCGCTCTCTATCGCTCTGGCGATGGCTGCTTCACGGACCGGCGATACGAATGCCTTGGTGGTGTTGGAATCTTCAGAGTTGATCTCAGGGACACAGGGTTGCACTATCATTTCTCTGTGTACGAGAACCCGAATGCGCTGGACTCGGTGAAATTGCCGAAGGCCGTTTTTCAAGGCTATCCACGATGTAATGGAACAGGTAAGCTGAAATGATGCCCCCGGCGCGGGTGGTGTATGGTGCGGTCAGTGGCAGAGAGCTCGTTGCGGTAGATTGAGAGTCAGGTTTTGCAATCTCACATCGCGCGGCATTTCGTCTCTTTCATTTAACCGTTCACATCTTACGTTTCACGTCTTATCGGTTGGCAGTTACGGCGAGGCGGAATCCTAAGGCGTGCAGTAGGGTGTCGAGGCTTTTCAGTTCTGGGTTTCCGCGTTCTGAGAGCATCTTGTAGAGACTTTCGCGGTTGAGTTTGGTTTTCTCCGCGAGTTGTGCCACGCCGCCTTGTGCTTCAGCCACGTTTCTCAGCGCCACTAAGAACAGTTCCGGGTCTTCTTCCTCCAACGCCGCATTCAGATACTCTCCCGCCTCGATGGGGTCGCGCAAGCCCTCAATCAGTTCCGCTTGATAGGATTTGCTCTTCTTCATGGCCGCCTCCTGTACTCGCTCCAATAGCGTTTTGCTTGTTCGATATCGTTGGCTTGCGTGCTCTTATCTCCTCCACAGAGGAGCAGCACAATGGCTGTACCTGCCTGACCGAAATAGACTCGATAGCCAGGGCCGTAATCGATGCGGAGCTCCTGCACCCCGTCACCCACGCCACGACAATCGCCAAGATTCCCAAGACTGACTCGATCTAACCGCATTCGAATTTTAGCGCGGGCCTTGGTGTCCCGTAGCGAGGCGAGCCATTCGCTGAAGGGGGCCCGGCTATCTTCTGTTACGTAGATCTGGAGATCTTTGGGCGTAGCCTCCATGACTCATAGCGTAGCTTATAAGCTACTTTCTGGCAAGGAGTAACATTCGATGGCTGCGAAGCATCGTTTCGCAGCGCGCGGTAGTTCGCCGCTTGTTTCCTGCCATTGTCAGTGGGGTGATATCCGACCAGGCCGTCGGCGAAGCCTGACCCATTGCGCTGCGGTTTTCCCCTCGGTAAGCTGCCTTCCCATGAGTCCTTCGAAACGGCAAGGAGCGTTCTTCGGGCTTGCGGCTGCCCTGTTGTTCGGCATCAGTCCTCCCTTCGCTAAGCTGTTGCTGCCGGAGAGCGGCCCGATCCTGATCGCGGGCTTGCTCTATCTCGGCGCGGGCCTGGGATTGCTCCTCTTCGAGATGACCGGACGCCCGCTTCAGCATGGGGTACAGGAGGCCCCGGTCCGTCGGGCCGATGTCGGATGGCTGGCGGGGGTGATTCTCACCGGGGGGATGCTCGGTCCCTTTCTGATGTTGTGGGGACTGGAGCGCCTGTCAGGCGTCCTGACCTCATTGCTCTTGAATCTGGAAGCGCCCCTCACCGTGTTGGTCGCCGTGCTTGTCTTTCGCGAACATTTGGTCCGGCTCGAACTGGCCGGCGTTCTCGCGATCGTTGTTGCTGCAGGGATACTCACCTATCAGCCAGGCGCGATCCGTGGCGACCTCGTCGGTATCCTTGCCGTGTTGGGCGCCTGTCTCTGCTGGGCGGTCGACAACAATCTGAGTCAACGTCTCTCGCTGCGCGATCCGCTGGTGGTCACGCGCATCAAGACCCTCGGCGCCGGTCTCGGGATGCTCGGCCTGGCGGGTCTCACCAGCCAACCGTGGCCCTCGGTCGGGATGACGCTGGCGGCGTTGCTGCTGGGACTCGTCAGTTATGGGGTGAGTTTGGTGCTCGACATGCGTGCCCTTCGGCTGCTCGGCGCGGCGCGTGAGGCGGGGTTCTTTGCCACCGCTCCCTTCATCGGAGCGTTGGTTGCCGTGCCGGTTTTGGGCGAGCGATGGACCATGCAAGACGCGATCGCCACTGCGCTCATGCTGCTTGGCATCACATTGCTCCTCCGGGCGCATCATGCGCATGCGCACAGGCATGATGCGTTAGAGCATGACCATGTTCATCGGCACGAAGATCATCACGACCACCGGCATGACGGAGAGGTTTTACCTCACGAACCGCATGCTCATCTGCATCGGCACCTGCCCCTCACCCATGATCACCCGCACCTGTCGGAACTGCATCACCGGCATGACCACTAGGAATCGGAAAGAAACGGCGCAGTCACCCTTTTCGCGGCGCGCGACGTCCCAACGCTTGAAGGACATGCAGTTCCTGAAGTTCTTGTTCGCGCAATTTTTCGAAGCGGATAGATAGCTGGAAAATGACTATTAGTTCCCTGAGAGCCGGTATGGAAAGAGGACAGGATAGGCGAAGCGATCTTCCGATTTTTGGGCTAAACAGTCATGGAGCGTGATTCTCTCTCACTCGCGAGGTTTGAGATGTCCGTCAGATGAAGTCTTGAGTGATGCAACTGAAGTCATTGGTACGGGTTATAGATCATGCCGCCCCGCTTCTTGTACTCCTGAAGGACGGCTGCCGCTTCTTCTCGGCACAGGTCCTGAACAACTGAAATGCCTCTTGCTTCTAATGCGCTCGCCCAATTCTTTGGCTTAGGACCCTCATCGAACCCAATCGCTTCTGCGTCTTTGCCCCTCGCCCCACAAACGACTCTTCGGACTCCGGACCAGGGAATCGCTCCGTAGCACATGGCGCAAGGTTCGCAACTGGTGACCAATTCGTGCTCGGAAAATCCAGGCGCCCCGAGGTCAAAACTCTCGAGTTTTTTCTGTGCATTGGCTAAGGCAACCATTTCTGCATGGGAATGAGAGCAATTCGCTAACACAACAATGTTCACGCCAATAGAAACCAGGGTTCCCGTCTTTGCTTCAAAGACGGCCGCCCCAAAAGGCCCGCCTGTGCCATGTTCAATGTTTTTCATGGCTAAACGAATCACAAAACGCATGCGATCCTTGCTCGAAACCAGTGGCATCTTTTGTTGTCGCAGGGAGAATTTAGCCCAGGCAGGAAGGTTAAAGGGAGCCCCCGTTATGGGAGCTGTGTTCGAGGTGTCGCGTGTCATGGTCATATTGTATCGATTACGTGAGCTGCGTAAAAGGTTTCTTTGGAAAGTCGTAGAGGCCTGGGAGCAGACAGTTCGAGATTCTTTATGGCATATCGTGCATACCATGACGACAAAGCAGAATGAGAGCCAGGTTTTGGAATTCAACCTCGCGTGGTTGAGAAATATTGCCAGGCCCCGTTTCGGTCCGCGGAGGGTTTCGTCGTTCGTTTAACCGCTTACGTCTCACGTTTCACGGCTCATAGATTGCGCCGCATAGGGTAAGCTTGATAAACAAGGGGGCAGTTGTTGTAGAAGGGCTCGCTCTTTATTGCCGTACCAGGAGGATTTGCACCCATGGTTGACCTCGTTGCACGATTGATTCGACCTATGCCTGTCCGGTCGGTGCTCGCCGGCACGTTGCTGGGCCTGTTCCTGATGAGCCTGCTCCCTGCGTCGCTTGATGCGGCACGAGGAGGAGGGAAGACGGAAGTGTTGCCGGTGCAAACAGCTGCGCCGGCGGCGGTCGTGATCGAGACGATCGGAAATGAAGTGGAGCTGCGTCGGCAATTGCGGACGAAGAACGGAGTGGCCGAACTCAGTGCTTCCGCCTCCGGGATTCGGTTCTCGGTTGCGCCGACGGGGAGCTACGGGTTTATTACCCCGAGGCTGTTAGGCTTGGCGCTGGTCACGCAGAGTCCGGATCTTCCGTTAGAGGCAATCCCTCCCGTCGCGAATGCCTATGAGATCCATAAGCTGGCCGACGGCAGCGGGATGCTCGTGGGATTTGTGGCGGCGGAGCTGAAGCCCCTGTTGATGCCGAGCCAGCGGCCGAAAAATGTCCGGCTCTCGATGCATTCCAATCCCTCGGAGAAGACTCCCTATATCGTCGCGGTGCCCCTGGTCAAACTGGTTGTCGATCAGATGCCGCTCAAGCTCGATCCCAAGAAGCAGGACAGCGCGGTTTCGCTGGATATGGATTTGCAAGGTACGGCGAACCGGAAGTCGTCTCAAACCGGCCCTAACTAGTAGGATGCTGAAAACGTCTTGGCTGGCGCGAAGCGAGGACTTCAACTTGTTCTTCTGCTGCGTCGAGAGTAGGATCATCGAAGTTCTAAACAATGGTCTTTATGTATAAGGGGGGCGCGTCATGGCAAATCGATCAGTGAATGTGTTCGGTGTCATCGCCTTGTTGGGGATGATGGTGGGCGGTTGTGCGAGTGAAGCGACGGTAGCATTGATTCCTGCCTCGTCAGCGCCAGTTGCGTCGACGGACCGTAACCGTATTGCTGTCGGATCTGCAGAGGATAGTTGGGCGACTTGCCTGGGGCGTATTCCCAGTGACGCCAGCAAAGGCCAGAGGATGTTGGCGGAAGAAAGCTGCACCCGCGATCAAGCCGCTCGTCGATAAGTCGGTTCCTGGGAGGCGGCTGAAGGGCCGTCTCCCAGGTTTCCTGATCGCTCAGATTCTAACGATACCCTCTCGGCCACCCTGCTTCTCGTGTTCCATTTCGTTCTCATGGCCCCTCCGTAAGCCGCAGTTCCTGATCTTCCTCACGGCGCCGCAAGCTGGCATCCTGGGCCGATTCTCACCCGCTTGACTCTGCTTCAATAGGGAGGGATGCTATTTATATTCAGGAGGTGTGGTGTGAAGCCTGGCTCGGCGGTTTCATCGCCGTTCACGCTTCCGTTATCTCCCTTTTGTTCTTTTCCTGTGCTCTCGTCGGTTCAACGCTTTCGAAGGCGTTATTGTTTTTTCCCTCTCAGCAAGGAGGTTGCATCATGAAGACCTCACTCGTTCTACTCACCGTCTTCACCGTCCTGTTGTTGCCGATCTCTCTCGCCCTGGCCAATCCGACCATGTTGCCGAAGCACCAGGGGTATCCCATGGGCAAGGCCGTTGATCCAATCAGCGGGCAATCGCTCGCGAACGATCCTGGCCAGACCAATGCGACGGGAGAGAATTCGTTGGCCCAGGCAGCGGCGTTTGACGACGTCCACGTGCAACAGAATTTGCCGATCAATCAGAATGACCAGCGGTTGCTGGAGAAGCCTGGTGCGGGGCTGCTGCCCAAAGTTCAGGGGCCGAATATCAAGATCGAGCCGCCTGTGAAGGAAGGAACGAGGGTGAATGCTTCGCCGCAGTGAGGGAGAGCGGTGAAGCGATGAACGGCAGGCCGGATCCTGGATTTTTTGCAGTCCAGGGTCCGGCCACGAAACCGCGACGGATGGTTCTGGTTAACAGGCCGTGGCGAGCGAACTCTGCACGATGAACGCGGAACGCTGAAGTGACAACCGTGTCCTTGTTCATCGCTCACCGTTCATTCAGCGTTTCCTGGCTGGCGGACTTTTCAGCAGCCTGCTGCCGGGATGGACCATTGATCTCTCGTTCTAATCCTCTTACGCTACATGCTTTCTCACGGGTGCAATGGTCATTGCATGTCGGGAGGGGATTTTTTCGCACCTGTCACGTCTGGTTGAAGGAGGCCGAAATGATAATCAACGATCTGGCGAGCAGAGGTCTGTCTCGTTTTGTTCTTGCCATCGCGGCTGGTGCCCTGGTTGGGGTCGGGGTGGGGATCGGCGGCGTGGCTCCAGTCTCCGCCTATGAAGTGTGGCTGACGGATCAATCCGATACGGCGAAAGAAAGCGGCGGCTTCCTCTATATCTATGACGGGGCAGCGCTCGCGGCGAATCCTGCCGCTGCGAAACCGACCGTTACCATTGATCTCTCCGGCGAGATCAACACGTTTTGTGAAGCCGCAACTAAGAAGCCAGTCCGGCGTCCGCACATGCTGTTCTTCAACAAGAACCAGGATCACGCGATCCTCTCCTTCCTGAGCGGCCACGTGCTGTTTATGGATGCCCAGACGCACAAGCCGGAAGCCTGCTTGTCGATGGGGAAGAACGTCCATGCGGCCTGGCCGACGCCTGATCAGAAGATGGCGATTGCGGCGAATATCGCCGAGAAGAAATTCATCCGGATCTGGACCGACTATGCCGCCCATACATTCAGCTTCGATCCCGAGAAGGACGTGGTGAATCTCACCGCGTGGGAGGGTGGGGAGCGTCCGGATACCTCGCCGATTTGTCCGATTACGGAATCGTCCAGCCACTATGCCTTTGTCACGTTGCGCGGCGGCGGATTGTTGGTGGTCGATGTCACCACCACGCCGATGAAGGTCGTGGCCACGCTCGACAACAATCAGATTCATCCCGCCGGCTGCGGCGGTGTTCAGGTCGGAGAGACGATGTATATCAATTCCGGGGGCGGCTGGCCGATCGCGCCGCTTTCGTACGATGTGTATGCACTCGATCTCTCCACCCTGCCGAAGTCGGTCTCGGCCAAGCTGGTGTCTCAACGGGATGATAAATTCGCCGACTCCCACGGGATGGTCGGGGTTGGGCGTTATGTCTGGAGCGCAGATCGTGCCGGGAACAACGTCGAAATCATCGATACGCTCTCGAACCTGAGCGTAGGCTCGATCGAGCTGGTGACGGACTTCAACAAGGATCCAGCTCCTGATCTCCTGGACAGTGCGCCGGACGGTCAGTATATCTTTGTCGGGCTGCGCGGCCCCAACCCCCTCACTGGGAATGACAAGGTGGTGCACAATGCCAAGGGGACGATCCCAGGCGTCGGTGTCATTTACGTGGATGCCGAAGGGAAGGTCGGCCACTATAAAGGGCAGGCCGTCATTACCAATATGAAAGACGAAAAAGAAACGGCTGATACCCACGGGATCGCCGTTCGAAAGTAACATCGTTGGGGGAAAGATCGGGGAGCCGCGGCCTTGTGTGCCGCGGCCCGCTGCGAGGATCGCCTCTTCTTATCCTGGTCAGATAGTCCCTCGACGTTCGCGATACCGCAATAGCTATCCGCAGCCTGTTGGAGAACACTGCATGTCTTTGATCGCCTATAACCATGTGCCGGTTCCTTCGTTCATGTATGGCACAGCATGGAAAAAAGAGGCCACGACGCAACTGGTGCAGATGGCCGTGGCGGCCGGCTTCACGGCCATTGACACGGCCAACCAGCTGATCCATTACCAGGAAGCCTTGGTGGGGGAGGCCTTGCAGGCCCTCGCGCAGCAAGGGGTCCCGCGCGATCGCCTCTTTCTGCAAACCAAGTTTACCTCGACGAATGGCCAGGACCACCGCACCCCCTATGATGCCTCGGCTGATCTCACGACCCAAGTGATCCAGTCGTTCGACAGTTCGTTAGCCCATCTGCACACAGACTATCTCGACTCCTATGTCTTGCATGGGCCCTATCAGAGACAGGGATTGGGGGAGGCGGACCGGGAGGTTTGGGCCGCCATCGAGGGGCTCTACCGGTCGGGGAAGACGAAAATGATCGGCATCAGCAATGTCACAGCGGAGCAACTCACCCAGCTCTGCGCCCAGGCCACGGTGAAACCTATGATGGTGCAAAACCGCTGTTATGCCGCATTGGGATGGGACAAAGAGGTGCGGGAGATCTGCCGGATCCATGGCATCATCTATCAAGGCTTTTCGTTGTTGACCGCGAACCAGGGAATTTTTGCCGAGCCGAGCCTGCGCGCTATCGCCCAACGGCTACGGGCCGGCCTCGCGCAAGTGGTCTTCCTGTTTGCGATGCAGGTGGGGATGCTTCCCTTGACCGGCACCACGAACCAGCAACATATGAAAGAAGATCTCGAAGCCGAACAGCTCACCCTGACCGCTGAAGATTTGCAGGTGATCGAAACGATCGGGCTGTAGTCTGGCCGCTCTGCTGGATTCCTGGCTGGCTTCGTCCCGTTGTGGAGACCAGTCAGGATTTTTTCGATAAGGCAGGCTTGGCACAGGCTGTGACGCCGAGGTCTTCCATCAAGGCGCGTAGCGGTTCTGCAACCGACCAGGCCTGCGCGACGCAGCCTCGTGCCTGGTGCGGCGCGTCCCCGTCAAAAATCTCCGAGACCTGGCCGAGACAGGCTTCATGGAGATGCGTCTCCAGCCCGTTGAGAAAGGACCGCGCCTGTTTGTTCTTCGCCGGGCTGTTGCCGTGGACCTTCCGCCAGGCTGTGATGAACGGCCCCAACAGAAACGGCCAGACGGTCCCTTGATGGTAGGCTCCGTCTCGCTCCAGTACCCCACCTTCGTACCGTGCACGATAGCGGCTGTCTGTCGGCGAAAGGGTCCGTAATCCGACCGGCGTGAGGAGATGTTCCTTCACGACCTGGAGCAGTTGCTGAGCCTGTTTTTTGGTGACGAGGTCGTCGCACAGAGAGATGGCATAGAGTTGGTTCGGGCGAATCGATGCGTCGTTGCCCTCTGGCCCGTCGATCACATCGTAGAGATAGCCTCCCGCTTCGTTCCAGAACTTCGCGCGGAAGGACGAGACGGCCTGCTGCCGATCCTTTCGGCAACGTGTGGCATAGGCCGGTTCGCCGAATGTCGTGGCAAGGCGTTCCCCGATTTCCAAGGCCTTCGCCCAAAGCGCTTGAATCTCGACCGGCTTCCCATGACGCGGCGTGACGATCCAGTCGCCGACTTTGGCATCCATCCAGGTGAGTTGCACTCCTGAGATCCCTCCGGCGATAAGCCCGTCTGTGTCCCGATGAATGTTATAGCGCGTGCCTTGCCGATAGCCGTCGAGGATCTGTTTCATTGCAGGCCAGGCTACGGAGCGCACGCGAGCCTCGTCATGGCTGTACATGAAATACTGTTCCACCGCGTGGACAAACCAGAGCGAGGCATCGATTGTGTTGTATTCCGGTTGCCCCTCTGCGTCGGGGAAGCGGTTCGGGATCATACCGTGCGAGATATGTGCGGCGAAGGATTCGATGATGTGCCAGGCGATTTCCCACCGGTCTGTCACCAGGCAAAGCCCCGGCAGCGAGATGAAGGTGTCTCGTCCCCAATCGGTGAACCAGGGGTAGCCGGCAATGATGGTTTGCTGGCTGTCTCGCGTAGAGAAATAGGCTTCCGCCCCGTACCAGAGTTCGCCCGCCAAGGGATCAGCGGTTGGGGCCGACGCGCGAAGACCGGCTCGTCTCTTCCGCTCCCCCTTGGCCAGGGCCGCGACATCCAGCGAATTGATGGGTTCTGTGGTGAGGACTAAGGTCGCCGCGGCTCCATGGTTGAGCTGGTAGGTGAACTCACCGGGCGACCACCAATCTTCTTCGAAGTCAAGTCCTCGTTGCTGCTCAGCCGGGAACTGCACGGCGCGAAACCACGTCGGGTCATGACGATAGGTTCCGTTCTGGAGCGCCTGCACCGACGGCAACCCGCTGTAGGGCTGCCAGGACACGAGCCCGTCCGTCACAGTGGCGGTGGGAGAGAGGCTGTCGTTCATATGGTGGGTTGCGTGGTAGTCGCGCCCGCTCAGCATCGGTCGCAGGCGCAGCGCAATCGCCTTCTTGGTCTTTTGGGCGATCGTCCATCGGATGACCACCAGGTCGCGGTCACGTACGCAGAAGACCTCTCGTTGCACGACCGTGCCGTCGCAGTCATAGGTCCAGGTGGGCCAGGGGTCTGTCGTGAAGCCGATGCATTGTTGGTACCCTTCCGGGTGAATGGCGTTGGGGTAGAGATTGGTCGAGAGGGGGATCGTGCGGCCGTCCATTTCCAGCCATTCGTCGAGATGATTGACTAAGACGAAGCGTTCGCTTGGCGGTTTCCGTGCCGTGAGGAGCAGCGCATGATATCGCCTGGTATTCGCGCCTGCGACCGTGCCGGACGAGAACCCGCCGCGGCCGTTGGTCTCCAGCCATTCGAGGCTGAGCGCCTGCTCGAAGTTCTGGCATGTGGTTGCGTTAACCTTCATGGTTTCTCGCGTATCAAGAGCTGATGGCTTATGGCCGATGGCAAGAGTTTCTCGCTATACGCTATCAGCCATTTGCCCCAGGCTCCCCTATTCCCCCGACTGCTGGATCAGTTTCGCCACCAACCCCGTCCAGCCCGTTTGGTGACTCGCGCCGAGGCCTGTGCCGTTGTCTCCATGGAAGTATTCGTAGAAGGGGATCGCGTCTCGCCAGAGGGGATCTTTCTGGAACTTGGTGGTGTCGCCGAAAACGGGGCGCCGTCCGGTATGGTCGCGGAGAAAAATGTGGGTGAGCCTCCGTGACAATTCTGCGGCGACTTCGTTCAAGGGGATCGAGCGTCCGGATCCGGTCGGGTATTCAACCTTGTATTCGTCACCCAGGAAGTAATGGAACTTCTGGAGTGATTCGATCAGCAGATAGTTGACGGGGAACCAGATCGGGCCGCGCCAGTTGGAGTTGCCGCCGAAATTTCCCGTGCTCGACTCGGCCGGTTCATAGTCGACTCGATAGTCCGTGCCCAGCGCCGACAGGACGTAGGGGTGCTCCTTGTGGTAGCGCGAGAGGGCGCGAATGCCGTAGGGAGACAGGAATTCATTTTCGTCCAGCATATACCCCAGGACGGATTTCAGCCGGTCGCGGCTCACCAGCGAGAGGAAGCGCCGGACTCCGCCGTCATGGGTTTGGGTTTCCACGTGCGAGCTGAAGTCGGGACGGTTTTCAATGAACCACTGCATTCGGTGTTTGAACCGCGGCAGCTGATCGATGAGCTCGAAATCCAAGGTCTCGACGGCAAAGAGCGGGATCAGCCCGACCAGCGAGCGGACTTTCAAGGGGAAGGTCTCCCCGTTGGGAAGATGGAGCACGTCGTAGAAGAACCCGTCTTCCCGGTTCCAGAGCTCGATCTTTTCACCGCCGATATTGTTCATGGCGCGGCAGATGTAGACGAAGTGCTCGAAGAATTTGCTGGCCACGTCCTCGTAGGCCCGGTTCTCGCGGGCCAGCTCCAGCGCCATCGAGAGCATGTTGAGGCAATACATGCCCATCCAGCTTGTCGCATCCGATTGTTCGATGTGGCCGCCGGTGGGCAACGGCGCGCCGCGGTCGAAGACGCCGATGTTGTCGAGGCCCAGGAATCCGCCCTGGAAAATGTTTTTCCCTTCGGCATCTTTACGGTTTACCCACCAGGTGAAATTCAAGAGCAGCTTTTGGAATACCCGCTCAAGGAAGACCCGGTCTCCCGTCCCTTTGCGCTTCTTTTCGATTTTGTAGACCCGCCAGGCCGCCCAGGCGTGGACCGGAGGGTTGACGTCGCCGAAGGCCCACTCATAGGCCGGGATCTGACCGTTCGGATGCATATACCATTCGCGGAGAATGAGGATCAGTTGTTCTTTGGCGAAGGTCGCGTCGACTAAGGCCAGGGGGATGCAATGAAACGCCAGGTCCCAGGCGGCATACCAGGGATATTCCCACTTGTCCGGCATCGAAATGACGTCGGCATTGTAGAGGTGTGACCAGTCCGCGTTACGGCCGTGGAGTCGTTCGCGCGGCGGTTCCGGCCCCATCGGGTCGCCTTTGAGCCAGCGTGACATGTCGTAGTGGTAGAACTGCTTGCTCCAGAGCAGGCCGGCGAAGGCTTGGCGCTGCACGCGGCGTGCATCGTCTGAGAGATTGCTCGGCGCGAGGCGGTCGTAGAACTCGTTGGCTTCCTGAATCCGTTGCGTGAAGGTTGCATCGAAGGACTTACGCGTGGGGCCCTTGGTGCTTGTGTCGTTCGTCAAGCGAAGGTGGATGGTGTCTGATGCGCCAGGCGCCAAGGTGAAGGTGTAGTGGGCTGCGGCTTTCGAGCCGATTTTGGCTGGATTGACTGCCCCGATGTCTCCCTGCACCACATAGTCGTGAAAGCTGTCTTTCACATACCGGCCTCCCTCTTCGTCGCCATAGAGCCGGCTGGTGTTCGTCTCGTTCTCCGTGAATAGCAGTGTCGGTTGGCGATCGCACCAGAGGCGTCGCTTGCCATAGTACTCGTGTTCCAGCTCGATGACGCTCATGCCCTTGGCTGCGGCTCCTTCCCGCATGCGCGGCCGCCTTGCGTCGAGACCCCAAGACCAGGTGTTGCGAAACCAGAGCGTGGGCAGGAGCGTCAGCTCAGCGGGATCGGGACCACGGTTGACGACCTGGATGCGAATGGAGAGATCTTCCGGGGTGGCCTTGGCATATTCCACGGTGACGTCGAAGTAGCGATCTTCATCGAAGACGCCGGTGTCGATCAGTTCATACTCCGTGTCAGGCCGGCCGCGTCGACGAGTTTCTTCCACGAGCTTCGCGTAGGGAAACTCCGCCTGCGGGTACTTGTAGAGATACTTCATGTAGGAGTGAGTCGGTGTCGAATCGAGATAGAAGTAATAGTCTTTGACGTCTTCGCCGTGGTTCCCTTCGTTGCCCGTGAGGCCGAAGAGCCGTTCCTTCAAAATGGGATCTCGTCCGTTCCAGAGGGCGATGGCGAAGCAGATGTATTGGTGGCGATCGGAGATGCCCGCCAGTCCATCCTCATTCCATCGATAGGCGCGCGAGCGAGCATGGTCGTGGGGAAACGATTCCCAGGCGGTCCCAGTGGCGCTGTAGTCTTCACGGACAGTCCCCCAGGCCCGTTCACTGAGATAGGGCCCCCAGCGTTTCCAATGTTCCTTCCGGCGGGCGTCTTCTTCAAGGCGCTGCTCTTCCGCGGCAAGCGGTGGTGGAGTGGCCGGGTTTTTTGATGGGCCGGTTCGGCGCGAACGTGGCATGGAGCTCCTCAACTTGTCGTACAGGAAAACAGTTGGTGGCGCGGACCTTTTCTTAGAACCCTACCAGGAGACTGCTCAGTCCGCCAGCATAAGTGCACGTTGAGACAGGAGGCGTATCGTGTGGCGGGGGACAGCCAGGTGAACAACGAACGAGATGGCTGGTCGCCTGGATATCTTAGGGACTTTTATTTATCGGTCTGTTTGGGGCGACAACTGAGCTGCGTGGCAGCAAGTCTTCGAGGTTTACGAGGAGAGCTCGGTGAGCCGAAGGGTGTAGAGGTACTGGTAGAGCCCTTTTTTGTCGAGCAGTTCGGCATGGGTGCCGGATTCCACGAGGCACCCTTTGCTGAAGACGAGGATGCGGTCAGCCCGTTGGATGGTCGTCAATCGGTGGGCGATCACAAAGGTTGTGCGGCCCTTCATGAGCTGTTCCAACGCTTCCTGGACGAGTCGCTCCGACTCGCTATCGAGAGCGGACGTGGCTTCATCTAATAACAAGATCCGCGGGTTCTTCACAATGGCCCTGGCGATGGCGATGCGCTGCCGCTGTCCGCCCGACACATTGATTCCTTTTTCTCCCACGACGGTTTGATATTGGTCCGGGAAGCCCATGATGAAATCGTGGGCATGGGCCGCACGGCTTGCTGCGATCACTTCCTCTTCCGTCGCCTCCCTGTTTCCGTAGCGGATATTGTCGAGAATCGTGCCCCCGAACAAGATCGTTTCTTGCGGGACCAGGGCGACCTGCCGATACCAACTGTCCATCGTGACCTGGCGGAGATCCTGGCCGTCGATGGTGATGCGTCCCTCTGTCGGATCGTAGAAGCGATGGAGTAGGTTCATCATGGTCGTTTTCCCCGCGCCGGTGGGGCCGACGATGGCGACCAGTTCGCCAGGCTTGGCTTCGAAGGACACATCCGTCAAGACCGGTTGGCGCGGATCGTAGGCAAAGCCGACGTGTTCCGCCCTGATATGGCCCGAGACGGTGGGCAGTGTCGTGGCCGTGGGGGAGTCGCTCACGTCGGAGGGGGTGTCCAGAATTTCGAACACCCGTTGGGTTGCGCCTTGGGCTTCCTTGATCTGCGTGAACACGCGGGCAGCGGAGCTGAAGGGGCCGATCAGGATGCCGGCAAAGAGGACGAAGGCGAAGAGGTCGCCCGGCGACACGGCTCCGTCGATGACCTGGCGTCCCCCGTACCACAAGACTGCCGCCGCCGAGGAGAAGGTGAGGAGGCTGATGACGGGAATAAACACCGCCATGATGCCGGCCCGTCGCATCGTTAATGTCAGGGTCTGTTCGACTTGCGCGGCAAACCGAGTCTCTTCGCGCTGTGTCTGGACGAAGGACTTCACGATACGGATGCCGGAGATCACTTCTTCGATCAGGGTGCTCAGGGCTGCGGTGTGATCTTGAATCGAGGTCGAGAGGAACTTCAGCCGCCGCCCGAAGAATTTCGCCGCGAGGACGAGCAGGGGGAGCAGGACCAGGATCAAGAGGCAGAGTCGCCAATTCATCGCCAGTAAGAACGCGATCCCCCCGACGAAGGTCACAAGATGTTTGACGCTATCGATTGGCGTTTCGGTGACGACGGACTGGATGACCGTCACATCGTTCATGAGCCGTGAAAGGAGTTCGCCGGTGCGTCGGCGGGCAAAGAAGCTCACCGAGAGCGTATGCAGGTGAGAAAAGAGATGTCGGCGAAAGTCGGCGACGATGCGTTGCGACACCCAGGCCGTCAGATAGCTGTGGCCCATCGAACAGATTCCCTGTAAGGCGACGAGCCCGAGAAAGAGGGTGATTAGCTCCGTCATGCGGGACTGATCGCGCTGCACGGTAATGACGTCCCACAGGATGCCGGCCAACCGCAGCAGGGCCAGGTTGATGGCGGCGACCCCCATGACCAGCAGACCCGCGAGCGTCATGCGGGACAGGTAGGGCTTCAGGAACGGGAGAAATCGTGAGAAAGTGGACATGGTGAGGGGCGATCTTCGGGGCGGCTATGAACAGCGCAACGAGCACAGAAGAGCGTTCAAGAAAGAGTGCCCACCGGCAGCTAGAGCTGCGCGATGGACTCAATCAGGTTCTTGTTGAGCGCAACGAAGTCCGAGCGCTCCTTATCGTTGATCACCACATCGGTGAGGCTGATAAAAAGACGTTGCTCTTCGTTGAGCGCGTCAGACACGCGGTTCCGCATAGCGGGGATGAGGAAGTCGCCTACGTAGACACAGCTCACAGTCCGGACGCGGATGCGAACCTTCTTGCCTTCGGGCACGAACCCCTCCTCCCCGCTTTCGGGTGAGCCTAGCTCTTACGACGTTCGAATTTTTGACGCCGGCGCAACTTCTTATACTTGTGCTTGCGCATTTTCTTACGGCGTTTTTTCAAAACACTGGACATGCGTTCTCTCCTGCGAAGGGGGGAGTGTAGAAGTTTCCATCCCAAATTGCAAGACCATCGGCGGATTAAATTGATGGAGCGTGCGGCTCGACCAAGTCACTGGGAGCCCTGTGGCGCGGCGCGGGCCGGCTCACGGGCCGCTTGACCTGCCTGAGACCCATTCCTATACTGCAGCCATGATGACAACATATAGAATTTCGTGGCTTCCCGTTTTGTGTCTGCTCGGCTCGATGGCGTGGCTCGGCGTCGGCTGTAGCAATAAGACGATTCAATATCCCGAAGATCACGAACGGTACCTCCGTATCGATCAGGCGGTGGAATTGCTTCGCCAGACCTATATGAAGAAGGACGCGGCCGGTCTGGCCTCGCTCATGATGCCGCTCGACCAGCTGGACCGGCTGCAGGAAGAGGCCCGTGGCGACTTCGAAACGTTTAGCGTCATCACGTTGGATTTCTCGATCGAGCGCATTATGGTCGAAGGGGACGACGTCGATGTCTTCGTGCATTGGCAGGGCCTGTGGAAGAAAAATGCGGACGATCCGGGCCTCCGTCAGCGCGGCCATACGCGATTGCAGTGGGTCGGCACCAAGGCAATTTTATTACGAGGGATGCAGGGCGACTCTCCTTTCGGCATGAAAGCCCGGCAGATCACGACTCCCCCTTCACCGTCCCCGAAGAAGAAGTAACCCATGGCCACTCGTCGATCCCGTGTGCCGCTGCAGGCCGATTTCCTGGTCATCGGGAGCGGTGTCGCCGGTCTCCGCGCGGCGTTGGAGCTGAGCCGCTCCGGCCGTGTCATGGTGCTGACGAAGGGACATCCGCTTCAGAGTAGTTCGATCCATGCGCAGGGCGGGGTGGCGGTGGCGATGAGTGAAGAAGACGATGTGGCCATTCATTTGACCGACACGATCAAAGCGGGGCATGGGCTCTGCCGGAAAGAGGCGGTGCGGGTGCTGGTCGAAGAAGGGCCCGAGCGGATTCAGGAGTTGATCGGGTGGGGGGCCAAGTTCGACAAGATCGGCGGCAAGTTCGCGTTTGCCAGGGAGGCGGCCCATAGCCGGAGCCGCATTCTGCGCGCACGGGGCGATGCGACGGGGAACGAGATGGTGCGCGTCTTGATTGCCGAAGTGAATCGGCAGAAGCAGATTCAGCGGTTGGATCATCACTTTACCGTGGATCTCGTCGTCGAGAACGGGCGGTGTTGCGGGGCTGCGGTGCTGGATGAAGCGTCCGGCCGCCAGTTTGTGTTGCCGGCTCGCGCGATCGTGCTGACGACTGGCGGCGCCGGCCAGATCTACGCGCGGACGACGAATCCCCCGAATGCCACCGGTGACGGGATGGCCATGGCGCTGCGTGCGGGGGCGGTGCTGCAAGATATGGAGTTCGTACAGTTCCATCCCACGGCGTTATATCTGCCGTCGAGTCCGCCGTTCCTGTTGTCGGAAGCGATGCGCGGCGAAGGAGCGCAGCTGCGCAACAATAAGGGCGCGTTATTCATGCAGCGCTACCATCCGATGGGGGCGTTGGCGCCGAGAGACATCGTGTCGCGGGCGATCCTGGCGGAGATGGCGGCCACGAAAGCGCGTCACGTCTATCTTGACGTGACCCACTTGGGTGCGGAGTTCGTGAAGCGGCGGTTCCCGACGATTTATGCGACCTGCTTGCGCTACGACATCGATATCACCGAGGAGTGGATCCCGGTGTCTCCGAGCGCGCATTACATGATGGGTGGAGTCTGGACCGACTTGAACGGCGCGACGACGGTTCCGGGGCTCTTCGCCGCCGGAGAGGTGGCCTGCAGCGGAGTGCATGGCGCGAACCGTCTGGCGAGCAATTCCTTGCTCGAAGGATTAGTGTTTGGCGCGCGCGCGGCGGCGGCAGCTGTGGTGTTTGCCGAGGGGCAGGAGATCCCCAAGCTGACGGCGCAAGACGCGGCGCTCCGGGCTGGCCCATTCGGCATATTAGAAGATGAGGAAAAGTTGCGCAGCTCGCTCCGGCGCACGATGTGGGGCCAGGTCGGCGTCATTCGTTCGGGCGAGTCGCTCGTTCGGGCCTGCGCGCAACTCTCCCGCTGGGCGCAACTCGTGGCCCAGCCGTTTGCAACCAGAGCGGCGCTGGAAGTGAAGAACATGGTGCAGGTGGCGCAATGCGTCGCGGAAGCGGCGCTCTGGCGGGAGAATAGCGTCGGGGCCCATTACCGGTCGGACTTTCCGGAGGCCAAGCGGGCTGGCTGGCAGCAACACAGCCGCCTCTCGAGTGGGGACGTGGTTAGCGGGAAAGCCGTCCGGAAATCGCGGGGGGCGTTGTTGTCTCTGCGGGGCCGCGTCGGGTGACCGGGCGTGTCAGGATCACGCCATCGCGGACCAGGCCCGCGCGGTAATATTGGAGCACTTTCCGGACATATTGTCTGGTTTCATTGTACGGAGGGAGCGCCTGATAGCGTTCGACCGCGTTTTCTCCCGCATTGTAGGCCGCCAGGGCCAACGGTAAATTTCCATGGAACCGGTCCAGCAGCTGACGTAGATACTTCGTGCCTCCCCCCACATTATCATCCGGGTCATACATGTCCCGCACTTCGAGGCGGAGCGCCGTCTGCGGCATCAACTGCATCAGGCCGATCGCGCCTGCGCGAGAGATGGCCAAGGGATCGAAATTCGACTCAGCCTTGATGACGGCTCGGACCAATGCGGGGTGGAGCCGGTGTTGCGATGAATAGCGGCGAATGACCGGTTCAAGGTCTCGCTCGGACATGGAGGCATGACGCAATCGAGCTGCCGTATCGATCCTTCGATAGCGGGGGTCGACCGGGACATTGGTCAGGGCAATGGAGCCGTCGCGCGCGACATACTGATAAATCTCCGCCCTAGTCGCCGGCGCGGAGAGGGTCAGTGAGCCGATCCCTGCGAGTACTGCTGTGGCGAGCTTCAGGGCTGCCTGTCGTTTGATGGAAGTCATGCTCATAGCAAAGGTGTCCTGTCTGGTTGCAACGATACCAGCCTGCCAATGGCTGTCAAGCAACTACAGAGGTGCAGCTCCTATGCCGGGGGGCTCAGTGAGAATAGTGAGGAAAAGCAACAGGGTCTATGAATGGGTGTGGCTGCTAGGGTTCTAAAAAGCGCGCCCGGTTGGCCATAAATTGCCCATGGAGCTGTTGGGTGAGGGGGCCTGGCGTCCCCTTCCCCACCGGATGGCCGTCCACTCTGGTGGCTGGCATCACTTCCATCGTCGTATTGGTGAGAAAACATTCGTCCGCTTGGTAGAGCGATTCCACGCCGAAATGGCCCTCGTCGACCGGAATCTTCGCGTCCCGCGCAAGGCCGAGCAGCAGGTCGCGGGTGATCCCGTCCAATAGGCCGCAGGCCAGGGCCGGGGTACAGAGCCTGCCGGCCCGGACGAAAAATATATTGCTCACAGTGCATTCGGTCAGCTGCGATTCCCAATTGAGCAGGATGCTGTCGAAGGCTCCTGCCGCGATCGCTTCTCTCTTGGCCAGGATATTGTTCAAGAAGTTGGTGGCCTTAATCTGGGGCGAGAGGGCGCTGGGCAGGTTCCGTCTTGTCTTGGCGACGATCAGGCTCACGCCGGTCTTGTATTGTTCCGGTGGGGGAGGCTGCAGCGGTTTGGTCATGATGACGACGGTGGGGGTCGGGCAGAGGGCCGGATCCAGGCCGATGTCGCCAGGCCCCCGTGAGATGGTGATGCGAAGGTAGGCGTCGCTGTGGCCTTGTCCAACCTCGTTCTTCGTCATGGCCTCGTGGAGGAGTGCCGGCCATTGCTGTTCGGGAATGGGAATGGTCAGGCCGATCGCCTCCGCAGACCGGCGAAGCCTGGCGAGGTGTTGATTCCGCATGAAGATCCGGCTCCCGTAGGAGCGAATCGTTTCATAGACCCCATCGCCATAGAGGAAGCCATGGTCGAAGACGGAGACGACGGCCTGTTCTTCCGGCACAAATCGATCGTTCAGGTAAATCCACATGGTTAGTTCCGTTGCAAGGCGCTGACGAAGGCCTGGGCCTTCTGAATCGTTTCCTCATATTCCTTGGCCGGGTCTGAGTCGGCGACAATTCCGGCGCCGACCTGCAGGTAGCCCTTCCCCTGACACCATACCAAAGTTCGAATGATGATATTGAGATCGAGATCGCCGTTCCAGCCGATGTAGCCGAATGATCCGGTATAGGGGCCGCGGCGCACCGGCTCCAGTTCTTCGATAATCTCCATGCAGCGGATTTTGGGCACGCCGGTGATGGTGCCTCCGGGAAACAATGATCGAATCAGATCGAAGGGTGTGGCCTCTGGCCGCAAGGTCCCGCTGACATTGGAGACGATGTGGCTGACGTGGGAATATTGCTCGATGGCCATGAATTCATCGACCTGCACGCTGCCGAATTGGCAGACGCGGCCCAGGTCGTTGCGTTCGAGATCGACGAGCATCAAGTGTTCTGCCCGCTCTTTTTCATTCGCGAGTAATTCGCTGATGAGCCGTTGATCGTCACGATCATCGTGCCCGCGCGGTCTGGTGCCGGCGATCGGGCGCGTGTCCGCCTGCCGGTTGTGGAGACGGACCAGCCGTTCGGGCGAGGAGCTGATCAAGGTGACGTCGTCGAAGTGCAGGAGCCCTGAGAAGGGGGAGGGGTTGACGGCTTGCAGCCGTCGATAGAGCTCCTGTTCGTAGGCTTGTCGATCCCTACTGTCGTGGTACGTGTCGGGAGGCTGCAGGGTGAAGCGGTGCGACAGGTTGGCCTGATAGATGTCTCCCGCCGCAATGTAGTCCTGACAGCGCCGGACTCGATCGAGATAGGCTTCGCGCGTTTGGTCCGGATGAAAGGCCATCTGATCGAGAGCGGGGAGTTCAGCGAGAGGAGTGGGCTGCCCGCTCAGCTTGGCTTCCCATTCTGTCAATCGGTCTAAGCCCTCGCGATAGAGGGCTTCTCTGGGCTCTCCGGAAAACCGTTCCATGGGAGGGCAGAAGATAATCTGCAATAAGTCCTGCCGATGATCGACTGCGGCGATGAGGTCATAGAGACCGAACTGCAAATGGGGGATCGGCAGATCGTCTTTGGCCATAACTGGAAGCGTTTCAAAGTCGCGCACGAGGTCGTAGCTGAAGTAGCCGATGGCCCCGCCAAAAAAATGGGGCAGGCCCGGTGCGGGCTCGATCTGGGGGCCGTCAAACAGCCGCTGGAGGCTGCCGAAGGGATCGTTCGACGAATGGACCTGTCCGTCGCTGGTCCAGAGGGAGGCCTGGCCTTGGCGTCCGGTTAGCACCGCGAAGGGGCTGCTCCCCAGAAAAGAATAGTGGTTCCCTCCGTCCGTTCCCTTCCCGCTGTCGAGGAGGAAGGACGGCTGAGAGGGAGCGGCAATCAATCGATAGAGGTCGAAGGGGGTTCTCCCGCGGTTGTCCATCGTGAGGACCAAGGGCTGCGGAGGACCAGTGAGGAATGATGGTTGGGAAAAACGAGTCATGGGTGACGATCGATTGCTGGACAAATCCCGCGCCACCCACTATACCCGACTGTCTCCGCTCTGTCACAACAGAGGTCAGCTTGACAAATTTAGGATGATTCTGCTTGAATTGCGCGCCCGCAATCGGCAGAGTCCTTGCGTGACGGACTGCGGCACGCACTCTCCTCCGTGGGTACAACATGCCCCCTTCACAAGATCCATTGTACGCGGGGCTCGGCCAAGCGGTCCGGATCGGAACCGATCTGCTCGCGTCGCTGATTGTTGGGGGCGGTTTGGGCTGGGTGTGTGATACATATCTCTTCGGCTCCACTCCCTGGGGAATGGTTGTGGGCTTGGTGTTAGGCGTCGTAGCCGGGATCAGGAATGCGTACCGGTCGGCGCAACGGTGGCCGAAGACCTAACGATTTTCAAGAGAAAGTACGAACGTATCATGGAAGAAAGTCCGCTGCATCCGTTCGAGCTGCACAATTGGATCCCGATCTCGCTGGGCGGATTGGATATTTCCATCAATAAAGCCGTGGTCATCATGTGGATGGTCGTCGCCCTGGTGGCGGTGCTCATGGTGATGGCGGGGTCGGCGCGCAAGCTGGTGCCAGGCAAGTTGCAGAGCATGGCGGAGATGATGGTGGACTTCATCCGCGGCATCATCATGGATACGATGGGCAAGGAGGGGATGCGATTCTTCCCCCTCATCGCTACGCTGTTCCTGTTCATCCTCTTCTGTAATCTGATCGGGTTGATCCCCGGCAGCTATACGGTGACGAGTCAGATCGTCGTGACCGCCGTGTTCGCCTGCTTGGTGTATGGGCTGAGCCTGGTCATGGGATTTCTGTTGCATGGGGTGAAGTTCCTGGGCATCCTCGTGCCACCCGGCACGCCGGCCTGGTTGCTGCCCTTGATGATCCCGATCGAGTTGATCAGCCAATTGGCACGGCCGATTTCGTTGGCCGTCCGGTTGTTTGCGAATATGACGGCCGGCCATGTGATTCTCGGGGTCCTGTTCGGCTTGGCCATTAGCGGCGGATTGTTGATCGGATGGTTGCCCTTTGCGTTCACGATCGCCATGAACGGATTGGAAGTTGGTATCGCATTCATTCAAGCGTATATTTTTACCGTGTTGACTTGCGTCTATTTGGGAGACGCATTCCACTTACACGGCCACGATGAGCACGCGCACTAGCGCGTGTGAGTTTCAGACAAGGGAGGAGTAGGACACAATGGATTCAGCAGCAGCAGCATTGTTGGGTATGGGGTTGGCGGCGGCAGGGTTTGCCGGAGCCGGTGTGGGTATCGGGTACATCTTCGGGAAGATGATCGAAGCGGTGGCGCGTCAGCCGGAAGCGGAAGCCCGCGTTGGAAAATATATGTGGATCGGGTTCGCGCTGGTGGAAGCCATCGCTTTGTACGGTCTGGTCATTGCCTTCATCATCATGGGTCTCCGCAAATAGAATGCTGAAAACGGCTTCCAGCTTCGTTCTCGAGCGCTCGAACCCCTCAACGTACTGTGACAGTACGCCTCGGGGTTCTCACGCTCTGCGGCCTTGCTGGAAAGCCATTTTGAGCATTCTTTAAATAAAAAGAAGAGAACTACATCATGCCGCAGTTTGAATCTCACTTTTTTTCTTCCCTGATTTTCTGGGAAGTCCTGTCGTTCGGGATTCTTTTCTTCGTGCTCTACAAGTTTGCCTTCCCGGGCATCTTGGGCGTGTTGGAAGAGCGGGAGAAGAAAATCAAGGACAGCCTTGATCAAGCCGAGCGTCATCGGTCAGAGGCCGAGCGGAAACTCAAGGAGTACGAGGCCAAGCTGAATGCCGCGGCGAAAGAAGCGGAAGGCATTTTGGCGGCCGCGAAAGAGCGGGCGCAGCGGCTCATGGAAGAAAATGAGCAGCGGCTGACGACTGAGGCCGATCGGATCAAGGGCGATGCGACGCGCGAAATCGATCATGAGCGCCGCAAGGCGATTCAGGACATTCGCGCCCAGACGACGGAGTTGGCGTTGATGGTCGCGGAGAAGGTGGTGCAGCGCAGTTTGACTGACGCGGACCACAAGAAGTTCGCAGACGAGGCGCTCGAGGCCCTGTCGAAATCCTACCAGCGATAATGTTTCGATCGGGCGGGTCAGCCTAGGCTGGTCCCGCCCGGTCTGTACCCTTCCAAATCCACACAGACAAAACGGAATCCCACTTTGCGGAGGCTGGCACTGATGTGCGCGCGCAGCTCCGGCTGATTCAGCCGAGCAAACTCCTCCGTTCCAACCTCGATTCGCGCGATCTCTCCATGCTCCCGCACCCGCACCTGGCGCAATCCCTCAGCCTGGAGGATCGCTTCGGCTTGCTCCACGCGCCGGAGATTGTCGATTGTGATCGGGATGCCGCGAGGAATTCTGGACGAGAGGCAGGCGGCTGCCGGCTTATCCCAATTGGAGAGTCCCAGGGTCCGGGCGAGCGCCCGCACATCGGCTTTCGACAGTGCGGCTTCGACCAGCGGGCTTCGCACGTTCCACTCGCGCGCGGCGGTGATGCCGGGCCGGTCGTCCCCCAGATCGTCGAGATTTGTCCCGTCCACAATCCATCGGCTTGCGCGAGGTTCGCGCAGCCCGTCCAGCAATTGATAGAGATCCGTTTTGCAATGGAAGCAGCGGGCCGCGTCGTTCTGCACGAAGGCCGGGATGTCGAGTTGATCGGTCTGGACCAGTTCATGGCGCGCGCCGATCTCTGCTGCCACCTGCTTTGCGCCGTCGAGTTCGATCGTGGGAAAGGTCGGCGAGACTGCGGTGATGCCCAGCGCTCGCGCGCCGAGCTGCTCATGGGCGACTTTCAAGACGACGGTACTGTCGATCCCGCCGGAGAAGGCGACCAGGACGGACTGCATGTCCGAGATCACCTGGCGGAGCCGGTCGAGTTTGCCTTGGAGGGGTTCGGTCATCATGAATGCCTGACCTCGGGGGTCGCGTTGAGACAACGTGGGCTAGCGCTTCACTTTCGCTTTGGCGAGGTTGCCCACCACCACGAGCGCGTAACGCTGAGGGTCCAGGTACTGTTTGGCGACGCGCTGGACATCTTCCTTCGTAACCCGGTCGATCCATTTCGGATATTGCGTAAAGTATTCGAACCCCAGGCCATAGAACTCCACCTGGGCGAGCACCTGGGCGAGCTTCGCGGTGGAATCGAATCGCAGCGGGAAGCTGCCAACTAAGAATGATTTGGCCTCGGCCAGTTCCTGATCTGATACAGGCTGGTCGCGGATGGATTTGATCTCGGCCAGGACGCCGGCGATGGCTTGGTTCGTCGTTTCCGTCTTGGTTTGGAGGTTGACCCAGAACGAGCCTGGCATCAGCCTGGCGTCGAAATGGCTCATGATGCCGTAGGCCAGTCCCTGCTTGTCGCGAATCGAATCCATCAAGCGGGAAGAAAATCCCCCGGCCCCCAGGATGTAGTTCATTACCGTGACCGAATAAAAATCAGGATGCGCGCGCGAGAGGCCCCCATGGCCAATCACGATGGTGGATTGAGTGAGGTCTTTCTCGATGAGCTGGACCGTTTTCCGCTCGACCGGCAGGGGCTTTTTTTGGCTCCGCGCCGTCGAAGCAATTTTCTTCCAGCTGCCAAAATGGGCCTGGACCAGAGCTGCGGCCTGGTCGAGCGTGACGTCGCCGACGATGGTCAGGATGACGTGGGAAGGAGAGTATTCCCGCCCGTAGAAGGTTTGCACATCGGCCAGGGAGATCTTGCTGATCGTCTCCTCCGTGCCATTGACGGGCCAGCGGTAGGGGTGTCCGTGGAAGACGAGCTGATTGAACGCCTTCATGGCGATATGGCCCGGGTCGTCGTTATCGCTGGCCATCTCGCCCAGGAGTTGGGTGCGAATCCGGTCGAATTCCTGTTTGTGAAACGCGGGGCGCTGCAGCATGTCTGCGAGCAGGGTGAATCCGAGATCGACGTCCTTCTTGAGCACGCGGATGGAGGCGGTGGTGAAATCCTCCGAGGCTTTGGCCTCCAAGGTTCCGCCGATGAAGTCGATTTGCTCCGCGAGCTGTTTGGAGGTGCGGGTCGTCGTCCCTTCGTCCAGGAGGCTGGCGACGAGGTTCGCGAGTCCTGCCTTCTCGGGAGGATCTTGCGCCGAGCCAGCTTTGATCAGCGCGTGGATTTCCACAATGGGGAGGAAATGTTGCTCCAGGACGAGGACGGTGATGCCGTTTGCGGTCGTGAATTTCGTCGGGGCGATCTCCGCCGCCAAAGCGGGGCCGGCTGCCCAGAGGAGGGCGCAGCATCCCATCACAAGGGTCAGGATCGTTCGTCGTCTTGCCGTCGGCATGGTTAGGGCCTTCCCTGTTGCGCGGCGCTGAAGGGCGCGTCCGGTTGTTTCGGCGGCACGGGAATCAAGGTGCCGACGGTCCGGTTGTCTTCCGTCAAGTATTGGCGCGCGACACGCTGGATGTCCTTGGCTGTGACTGCTCTGATCCGTTCGACGAACTGGTCGATCTTCCGCCAGCCGGCGCTGACGGATTCGGCCTGTCCGAGCAACATGGCGCGCCGGAAGTTGGAGTCCTGTTCGAAGACATGGGAGGCTTCGACCTGGTTCTTCGCCCGTTGGAGCTCGAGTTCCGTCGGCGGGTCGGCCTGGAGCCGTTTGATCTCCCGGTTGAGGGCCTCCTCGACCAGCTCAGGTTTCTGGTTGGGGCTCACGAGGGCATAGAAGTAGAACAGGCCAGGATCTGTCTGCAGCAAGCTGTATTCTGCCCCGACGGCCAGCGCCGATTTTTGCTCATACACGAGGCTTTGATAGAGGCGCGAGCTTTTCCCGTGCGACAGAATCGAATCCAGAATGTCGAGCGCGTAGGAGTCTTCGCTCGTAAAGTTCGGCACGCGGTAGCCCATCATGACGAACGCGACTTGCGCATCGCGCTTGAGGAGGAAACGGCGTTCGCCTTTCTGCTCCGGCTCCATCGTGGCGATCGGCTTGGGCTCCGGTCCTCGCGGAATCGGTTCGAACAGCTGTTTGATCGCGGGGAGCAGGCTGTCGGCTTTGATGTCGCCCACCACGATGAGGGTCGCATTATTGGGCGAATAATAGGTGTCGTAATGCCGCTGCAAGTCGTCCAGGGTCATCGCATCCAGGTCGTTGAACCAGCCGATCACCGGCCAATGGTAGGGATGGCTGAGATAGGCCTGGGCGAAGAGAGCTTCCACGAGCGCGCCTTGCGGGTCGTCCTCCGTGCGCAGGCGTCGTTCTTCCTTCACGACCTCTCGCTCCGTCGTCAGCTCCTTCATGTCGAGGATGAGCCCCTGCATCCGATCGGCTTCCATTTCCAGGGCCAGCTCGACGCGGTCTGCCGCGAGATTTTCGAAGTAGGCGGTGAAGTCCTGGCTCGTGAAGGCGTTGTCGATTCCGCCGTTCTTGCGAATGAGGCGGGAGAAGGTGCCCTTGGGATATTTCACAGTGCCCTTGAACATCATATGTTCCAGCATGTGGGAGAGGCCTGCCCGGCCCATGACTTCGTTGCGCGAGCCGACTTTGTACCAGACTTGGACGGTGGCCACCGGCGCTTTGGGCACTTCGACCAACAGGACTTTCATTCCGTTGGACAGGATGAATTCACGGGTTTCTGTGGCCGCGGCGGGCGAGGCGAAGGCGAAGAGGAGACTGCTTGCGGCAATCAAAAGAAATAGTGGCATCATATGTCGGGAGTTCAGCCAGATCATGGTTGGGCGGCGCGCACGGTGCATGCTAGCAACGGGATTCAATTTGTGTCAAGGCGCGCCCCGCGTAGTCGGGCGAGAGATTGCCCAATTGTCCGCAGGCGCCCAGCACGTCGCGTCCGCGGCTCTTGCGGATGAAGGCATCGACGCCGGCCCGTGTGAGGATTGCCTGGAAGGCCAGCACGCTGCGATCGGTCGGCCGGCGGAAGGGATTGCCGGGAAACTCATTGAAGGGAATCAGGTTTACTTTGCAGCGGAGGCCCTTGAGCAGCTTCACTAGTCGATGGGCATCCTCGTCGCGATCGTTCACGCCGGCGAGCAACACATATTCAAACGTCAGCCGTCTGGTCGGGGCGAGCGGATAGCAGCGGCAGGCGGCCATGAGCGTTTTGAGCGAAGCGATCTGGCTGACCGCCGGCATCAACTGCTGGCGTTGCTCTTCCGTCGTGCCGTTTAAGGAGATGGCCAGATTCACACCGAGCGCTGCCACATCCTTCAATCTGGCGGCGAGCCCCGCGGTCGAGACGGTAATGCGGCGGGGCGACCAGCCCAATCCCCAGGACTTATTGATCAGGCATTGGATGGCGGTGGAGAGGGCCTCGATATTGGCCAGCGGTTCTCCCATGCCCATGAAGACGAGGTTGGTGAGTCGTTCCTCGCCGGTTAAATGGTCTTGCGCCGTGAGGACCTGATCGACGATTTCATGCGCCTTGAGGTTGCGTTTGAGTCCCATGGTGCCGGTCAGGCAGAAGCCGCAATCCAGCATGCAGCCCACCTGGGTCGAGACGCAGAGCGTGAGCCGCTCCTCGTCCGGAATCAGCACCGTTTCAATGCGGAGCCCGTCGTCCAAGGTGAGGAGGAACTTGCGCGTGCCGTCGGCTGATTCAAGTACGGTGCACTGTTGCGTGCGCGAAATCGTGGCGACGTGGGCCAGTTGCTCTCGATCTTTCTGTGAGAGATCGGTCATCTGCGTGATGCTGCCGGCGCGCCGCTGATAGAGCCAGCGCAAGATCTGACCGATCCGGTAGCGGGGCCATTCAAATTGCTGCAGAAACCGACCCAGCCCCTCTTCGGTGAGGGCCAGGAGGTTGACGGGAGGTGAACTGGATGGGGCGGCGGTTGGCTCATGCGACATGGTGCAGCCTACCACAGGCTGAAAAAGTGGAACAAGGCATAGGATTTACGCGGCTTTGCTGGCAAGAGAGCAGGGACACTGATATAAGTAGTCACAGTGGTGAGAATGACGACCGGTGCATGATCGTATGAATCAACGAACGGTGCGAAAGCTGCTCTCCGTCACGGCTCTGGGCCTCTGCTGGGCTGTGTTGTTCTCCTGGCCTGTATCCGCCGACTCCTCCTCCCTTCCTCTGCCAAGTGTCCCCGATACCTGTGAGACGGTGGAAGCCTGCTTTCAAGCAGCCGCTCTGCCGAAAGAACGGCTTGGCAAGTCGCTCAACAAAGAACAGGTCTTGTCGCTGAAGCTTGAGCGGCTCCAACGGCTGAGGAAACAATTTCCTGCCACGGTCTGGGCTGCGCGCGCAGGCTTGCTGTCCGGGGTGCTGCTCCTGGAACGGGATCCTGCCGCGGCGCTGCAGTTTCTCCGCGCGGCCCAGAACGATTCGCCGCTTTTGGATGACTATGTCCGTTTGTGGATGGGAGAGGCTTTACTGAAGCTTGGGGAGGGTAAGCAGGCAGCCGAGATGTTCGAAACCATTTCCCAGACCGCGCCGAATTCCCCGTTGGTGGTCAAGGCAGCCTATCGAGCCGGAGAAGCCTGGTATCAGACGTTGAGTTGCCGCGAAGCGACAGCCTGGATTGCCAAGGCGGTGGGGCTGAGCCAGAAGGAAGTGGAGACGCCCCTGGCGCTGCTTCGGCAGGGCGCCTGCCAGTTGCGAGAGAATAATATTCAGGAAGGCCATGAGACGCTGCGGCAGCTCTGGGTGCGGTTTGCCTTCAGTCCGGAAGCCAAAGAGGCAGAAGCGTTGCTAGCTTCGAACCTGGGCGGTGAGCCATGGGTGGTTCAGCCGAGCGAGCGGCTTGCCAGGGCGCAGGCCTATCTTGGGCAAGCCTTCCATGCTGAGGCGATTGAGGAGCTCCGGAAGTTTCTTGCGGCTGATCCCTCATCGCCTCAGCGCACCGAGGCGAAGTTGAAGCTCGGCATCGCGCAGGTCCGGCTCAAACAGTACGACCAGGCCAGAGAGACGTTTCGCGCGCTGGCGAAAGAGGGCGCAACGGAATCCTCCGAAGCCTCGGTCTGGCTCGCCCGCGTCTATCTTCGGCAGGGCCAGGGCGACAAGTTATTGGAGCTGGCTCATACGGCGGCAGGGTCGTCGCTGTCCCCGGAACAGAAGGGGCAGATCACGCTCTTTGCCGGTGTATGGCTGGAGGATCAGGGCCGTTTCGACGATGCGATTGCGCACTATCGGCAGGTGGCGAAAGTTGGAGAGCCTGCCTCTCAGCGAGCCGAGGGACAGTGGCGCGTGGGCTGGGGCTATTACCGGATGGGGCGCTATCGCGAGGCCTTCGACCAGTTGCGGGCGCTCGTGGAGCAGCATGACGGAGAGTTCGAGCCGCAAGCGCTCTATTGGATGGCGCGCGCGGCCGAGCTGAACCAGCAGCCGCAGGCTCACGATGTCTATGTGCAGCTCTGTCATCGATTTATCTATACCTATTACTGTCAGCTGGCGCGCGAACGTACCCAGATCCCGCTGCCGGAGTCCGTTGCACCGGAACCAGTGCCGGCGAGTGTCCCGGCGAACGATGGCGAGCCGGTGAATGGTGCGGCGGCAGGGGCTGTGACGACGAGAGCCGAGATCGAGCAGCAGACAGCTTATCGGCGCGCGCTTGAGCTGAAGACGCTGGGGCTGGATTCAGATGTGGCGCGAGAGGTGGCGGGGCTGATCGACCGGTATAGCCGGGAGCCGGGCCTCCTCATGGTGCTCTCGACGATGCTGAACGAGGCGGGCGCCTATCACCATGGCCTCCGGCTTGCGCGGGCCAAGTTCCGCGATCAATTGGAGCGAACCGGCGGGTCCGTCTCCCCGGCGCTCTGGCCTGTCGCCTATCCGATGGGGCTCTTGCCGACAATCAAGGGCCAGGGGGCGAAGGGTGTCGACCCCTATCTGGTGGCGGCGATCATTCGAGAGGAGAGCCAATACGATTGGCGGGCGGTGTCGCGGGTCGGGGCGATCGGCCTGATGCAGGTGATGCCGGGCACGGCCAATAATGTCGCGCAGCGACTCGGGCTGCCCGCCGTCGGGCGGGAGGACTTGTTCGATCAAGAGACCAACATTCGCATCGGCGTCCACTACGTGGAGCAGCTGCTTGAACAGTTTTCCGGGAATGTCGCGTATACCATCGCGTCCTACAATGCCGGGCCGATCGCGGTGGGGAATTGGATTACGTTGCATCGTGGACGAAGCCAGGATGAGTTCGTCGAATTGATCCCCTATCAGGAGACGCGGCAATATGTGAAACGCGTGCTGCGGAGCTATCGTGAGTATGCGCGGTTGGGCAAGACGTTCTAAGGGCCATTTCTTGACAAGATCTAGGCAAGTTTCTATAGTGCGCCACAACCTGTAGGGGCTTAAAGGGGAGCAAGGAAATGGCGCTGGATCGGCTGGACGCACTCGAAAATCGCATTAAAGATTTGGTGAAGCTCGTTCAAGAACTCAAGAAGCGGAATGCGGCGGTTGAAGCAGAATTGACGGTGGTGCGACAGCGACTTGCGGAGAAGGATGATTCGAATCGGCGCTGGGAGCAAGAGCGCGTCGATATCAAGTCTCGCATCGAAAAAGTTCTCGGCGACGTGGAGTTGTTGGAGTGCTTTGAAGAACGCAAGGAGGTGGCCATTGACGAAGACCATTGATGTGGAAATCTACGGTCAACGGTTCGCGATCCGCGGCGAGGCGGACGAGGCCTATATCCGTCGGCTCGCCAGCTTCGTGGATGGCCATATGCGCCATCTTGCGGAGGGGATGAACACCACGACCCCGTCGAAGCTTGCCGTGCTGACGGCGGTCAACCTGGCCCATCAGTTGTTCGAAGTTGAACGGAAGCGCGCGCAGGGTGAGGCGGATGTCGAGCGGCGGATGACGTCGCTCATGGAGTCCATCGAAGAGCAGGTGCCGACCTCGCTGTTCCGGTAGATTCGCCTTGCAAAGGGGAGACCCCTTTGCTATCGTCAGACGTGGATGTCGGGATGTCGCGGATGCGACGGTAGGGATACGATTAGGTCACGCTCGAACCGGTTCAGTAATCCGGGAAGATGATGCAGTCACCGCGGAATAGATGTGGGTTTTTGATGCTGGTGAAATTGAGACAGAGATCATGTGTGCAAGGGTTCGTCCTCCTCATGTATAACCTCTTGGAGATGCTGGGTAAAGTCATGGAGTATCTGCTGCCGTCCGGCAGTGCGGTGCACGGAAACAGTCTTCGGTTGCTTCCGGTTCACGCACGCAATCCTTTCATGCGGATGAGGGGGTTCCAGCGCAGAGGGACTTCGTGGGATTTGTCCTGCACGGGACGTACTCGTTCTCTCAATTCAGCACGATCTTCATCCCCGTGGAGTCCGTTCTCGGAGTAAGTCTGTCGGCCGCGTGTTGGGCGATCCTCTTCCGTATACCTATTCTTCCGCTGCGCTCCCTTCATTAGCACAGGACCGTTGACCAATCTTGTATCAAGATGAGGCTGAGGAACAGGCTGTTTCTCGTCTCGCGATTGTAGGGGGGTGAGTCAAATTTTTACCTCAATTATTGCGTATCTGTTGACAGGACTCGTTGGGGGATTGCTCGGAGTCGGGCTGTTTGAATTGATCCGCCGCTCATCGGGCGCCGCGAAGAAGGCGCAGGAAGAGGAACAGGCCCGCCAGTCGGTGCAGAATGCCCAGCGGGAAGCGGACAATATTGTCAAGGAAGCGAAGCTGGAAGCGAAAGACCTGCTGCTCCAGTCGAAGGCGGAGCTTGAGAAGGAGCAGAAGGCCAAGATGGCCGAGCTCGCCATCGTCGAGAAACGCTTGCTGCAGCGCGACGAGACCATCGAAAAACGGGTCAGCGCGATCGACAAGCGGGACAGCGATCTCCAGAAGCGGGATCTGGAGCTGGTGAAGCGGGAAGAGAAGCTGACGGTGAAGGAAGCGGCTTGCACGCGAGCGGAGAAGGAGCACTGTGAGGCGCTGGAGCGCGTCGCGGGGATGACATCCGACGAGGCGAAGAAGCAGCTCATCCATGAAATGGAAAGTCAGGCGCGGCTGGAGGCGATTGGGCTGGCCAAGCGGATCTTGGAAGAGGCGCGGGAGAATGCGGAGCGGGAAGCGCGCGAGATCATTACTTCCTCGATTCAACGGGTGGTGCGCGACTATGTCGCCGAGTCCACGATTTCCGTTGTCCAGATCCCGAACGACGCAATGAAGGGGCGGATCATCGGACGGGAAGGGCGCAATATCCGCGCAATCGAAGCCGCAACCGGGATCGATTTGATCATTGATGAAACGCCGGAAGCCGTCGTGATCTCGGGCTTCGATCCCTTGCGCCGGGAGATCGCCAAGGTGTCGCTCGAACGGTTGATGCATGACGGGCGTATCCATCCGACGCGAATCGAGGAGATCGTCGAGAAGGTCAAAGTCGATATCGACAAGCTCATGTACGAAGAAGCCGAGAAGATTATTTTCGAGTTGGGGCTCTCGGATTTCCATCCGGAATTGATCAAAGTGCTCGGCCGGCTGAAGTACCGGACCAGCTACGGGCAGAACAACCTCTACCATGCGCGCGAAGCGGCCTATATCTGCGGCATCATGGCCTCGGAGCTGGGTCTCGACGTGAAGCTGGCCAGACGGGGCGCGCTGCTGCACGACATTGGGAAAGCCGTCAGTCATGAAGAAGAAGGCCCCCATGCCATGTTGGGCGCGGAGATCGCCAAGAAGTACGGCGAGAGCGAAAAAATCATCAATGCCATTGCAGGGCACCACGAGCAAGTGGAGCCGATCTGTCCCGAGTCCGTATTGGTCGCGGCGGCGGAAGCCTTGTCTGCGGCCAGGCCGGGGGCGCGCCGGGAAGCGCTGGAGACCTACGTTAAGCGGCTGGAGAAGCTGGAGTCGCTGGCCACGGGGCTCAAAGGGGTGCAGAAGGCCTATGCCATTCAAGCGGGCCGGGAGATTCGCGTCATTGTCCGTTCGGAAGACATTACGGATACCGAGTCCTTCCAACTGTCCCGCGATCTGGCAAAAAAGATTGAGCAGGAATTGACCTATCCCGGCACGATCAGAGTGACCGTGATTCGCGAGAGCCGGTATGTGGAGTATGCTAAGTGAAGGTTCTCTTCATTGGCGATATTTTTGGAGAGCCTGGGCGCCGTGCGGTGGCCCGGGCTGTGCCCAGGCTGGTGGCGCAGCGGCAGGTTGATATCGTGATTGGCAACGGGGAAAACGCCGCCGCCGGGTTCGGCATTACGCCGGAGTTGGCGGAAGAGTTGTTCGACATGGGGCTTGCGGTTATTACGACCGGGAACCATGCTTGGGACAAGAAGGAAATTCTCGATTATTTTCCACGGGAGCCGCGCCTGCTTCGTCCGGCCAATTATCCGAGCGGTGCGCCGGGATCTGGCAGTGTGGTGGTCGAGTCAGCCGGCGGGGAACAGTTGGGCGTGCTCCAGCTGATGGGGCGGGCCTACATGCCGACGTTGGACTGTCCCTTTCAGGCAGCCAAAAAAGAGTTGGCCTCGTTGAAAAAACGAACGGCTGCCGTGATTGTCGATATGCATGCGGAAGCGACGTCGGAGAAAATGGCGATGGGACATTATCTGGACGGAGAGGTCGTCGCCGTAGTCGGGACCCATACGCATGTGCAAACGGCCGATGACCAGATTTTCCCGAAAGGGACGGCCTATATTACGGATATCGGGATGACCGGGCCGCTTCACTCCGTGATCGGGGTGAAAAAGGAACTGGCGATCGAAAAGTTTCTGACCGGGATGCCCCGGCGCTTTGAAGTAGCCTCCGGGCCAGCCGTGTTCTGCGCGGTCCTGATCGAGCTAGATGCGCGTCTCGGGAAGGCGCTGTCGATCGAACGCATTCGCATTATCGATTAAAGGAGTCTCATCACGAGCCCTCCCGGTTTCCCTGATCTCTTTTCTCAGCCCGCTCCCCCGAAACAGGTCTTCACGGTTTCGGAATTGACGGGGCTGCTCCGCACCTCCATCGAAGAACAATTCTCCGACATCTGGCTGGAAGGCGAGCTGTCCAATATTCGTGCGCCAGGGTCGGGTCACGTCTACTGCACCCTCAAGGACAAAACGAGCCAGATTCGCGCGGTGCTGTTCCGGTCCAGCGCGCTGAAGCTGCGCTTTGCCTTGCAAGAGGGGATGCAGGTGATCGTGCGGGGGCGGCTCACGGTCTACGAGCTGCGCGGTGAATATCAGATCGTGCTCGATACGGTGGAGCCGAAAGGCGTCGGTGCGCTGCAGCTGGCCTTCGAACAGTTGAAAGAGCGATTGGCTGCGGAGGGACTGTTCGATCAGGACAGAAAAAAGCCGATTCCGGCATTTCCCAGAACGGTGGGCGTGGTCACCTCGCCGACGGGCGCCGCCATTCGGGATATTCTGGCCGTGCTCAGGCGTCGCTGGCCGACATTGCATATCCTGATCGCTCCGGTGCAAGTCCAGGGGGAGAGCGCCGGGCGTCAAATTGCCGAAGCGCTGGCTGCCTTGAACGACTGGGGCTCCGTGGATGTCATCATCGTCGGGCGAGGCGGAGGATCGCTGGAGGATCTCTGGAGTTTCAACGAGGAGATCGTGGTGCGCGCCATTGTCGCCTCCCACGTGCCGGTGGTGTCGGCGGTCGGGCATGAAATCGATGTGACGCTGGCCGACTTCGCCGCCGATCTCCGTGCACCGACTCCGTCAGCGGCCGCCGAGGCGGTCGTTCCGGTATTGGCTGAGATCGTGGAGCGATTGCGGGAGCTGACCCTCCGTATGGGGCAGATGATGCTCCGGCATTGCGCGTTCGAGCGGCAGAGGTTGGATGCCGGTATTCGCGGGGTGACGGATGTGCGGTTCCGTCTCCAGGATGCGGCGCAACGGACCGATGACATGGTGGATCGGTTGCGCGAGTTGCTTCAGCGCGTGTTGACCTCCGGGCGTGAACGGGTGCATGAGGCGCAGCGGGATCTCTCCGGCCTCAATCCCATTCTCACGATCAAGCAGGGGCTGGCGACGGTTCCGCAATTCTCGAAGCGTCTCGAAGGGCAGATGGGAACGATCTTGGCGCAGCATCGTCACCGGATCCATGCGTTGCTGGCGCAGCTCAATACCCTGAGCCCCCTGGCGGTTCTTGGCCGGGGCTACAGTATTTTACAGACGGTCCCAGCTGGGCAGGTCCTCCATCGAGCGAGCGACGTGGAGGTGGGGCAGGAGCTGGAGGCGCAATTGGCCAGAGGACGATTGCATTGCAGGGTCACGCGGATCGTGGACGATTCCTCGGTTTGAAATCGAGGGGTGGTCGCGTATAATGGTTTTCTACACCTATAGATTACGAGGCATATTGTGGCAGCGGTGAAATTCGAACAGGCCATGGCGCGGTTGGAAGCGATTGTCGGTGAGTTGGAAAAAAGCGATCTTCCGCTGGACGAATCGCTCAGGATTTTCGAGGAAGGCATTCGCCTCTCGAAGAATTGCCTCAAGATTCTCGAAGAAGCCGAACATAAAGTCGAAGTGCTCGTGCAAGACAAGAACGGCAAAAAGCGCATCCATGCCTTCTCCGCAGACGACGAATCGGATGAGCCGTCCGCCTAGATTTTCTGAAAGGGGCCTCTCAGCCCGCCTCCACTCCCTAGCGTTGCGTCCCTAGTCCCTATGTCATCCACCCCTCGTATTCGCAAAGAACGGTTGGACCGTGTGCTGCTGTTGCAGGGCCTGGTGCCCAGCCGTGAGGCTGCGGCCAGAGCGGTGTTGGCGGGCGGAGTCTCGGTGGATGGGATGATGGTAGACAAGCCGGCGAAGCTGGTGCCGCTGGATGCGCGAATCGAAGTCGTGCAGCCCGCATTGTTCGTCAGCCGATCGGGCGACAAATTAGCGGCGGCGCTGGATGCCTTTCAGATTGATCCCAGCGGGACGATTGGCCTGGATGTCGGCTGTTCGACCGGCGGATTCACCGACTGTTTGTTGCAGCGGGGCGCGACCAAGATCTATGCCGTCGATGTGGGGTATGGGCAGTTCGAATGGAAGCTGCGGCAGGATTCGCGTGTTGTCTTGCTCGAACGGACCAATATTCGGTATGTTGACCGTACAACGGTCCCTGAGCCGATCGACTTAGCTGTGATCGACGTCTCCTTTATTTCCCTGACCCTGGTTTTGCCTGCCGTTGTCGGTCTCCTCAATCGTTTCGCAACGGTTGTGGCGCTCGTGAAGCCCCAGTTTGAAGTCGGCAAGGGGCAGGTGGGGCGAGGGGGAATCGTGCGGGACGATGCGCAGCGCGAAGCGGTGACGGAGAAGGTCATTGCTTGCGCGACGCAGTTGGGGCTTCAGCTAAAAGGTGTGCTCGATTCTCCCGTGATCGGGCGAAAAGGCAATCGTGAGATCCTGGTCGGGTTTACGCGCGTGATGACAGCATGACCGGGCCTGGGGCGGAGCGATGATGGTGACGATGCATTGGCGATGGAGGCAGGCATGAAGGTACTGGTGACGGGCGGAGCCGGTTTTATCGGCTCGCATGTGGTCGATCGCTTGCTCCAGGAAGGGCATGAGGTTGTGATCGTGGATAATCTGTCCACGGGAAAGCGGAGAAACCTCAATCGCGCCGCTCGCTTCTGTAAGATGGATATTCAGAGTTGGCGGCTTGAAGGCGTGTTTCGCAACGAACGGCCCAATGTCGTCATGCACCTTGCGGCGCAGATGGATGTCCGTAAATCGGTGGAAGATCCGGTCTTCGATGCCCAGGTGAATGTGTTGGGGATGTTGAATGTGTTGCGGCAGGCCGTCAGGCACGGAGTGCGGAAGGTGGTGTTTTCGTCTTCCGGCGGAGCGATCTACGGAGAGCAGGATGTCTATCCTGCCCCTGAGTCCCATCCCACGCGGCCCCTGTCTCCCTACGGCATCAGCAAGCTATGCGGGGAGCAATATCTCTCCTACTACCAACGAGTGAGCGGGCTTCAGGTGGTGAATCTGCGCTATGCCAATGTGTATGGGCCGCGTCAGGATCCTGATGGAGAGGCCGGTGTCATCGCGATCTTCATTCAGAAGCTGCTGAATAACGAGCAAGCGATCATTCACGGCAATGGGCGCCAAACCAGAGACTTCGTCTATGTCGAGGATGTGGTGGAGGCCAATCTTGCGGTGATGGGTCAGGACACGCAAGGCACCTACAATGTTGGGACGGGGCAAGAAACCTCGATCAACGATTTGATGCGGCTGCTCATCACGCACACGAACTCAACCAGCAAGGAAGTGCATGGGCCGGCCAAGAAGGGCGAGCAGGCGCGGAGCGTGATCGATCCCAGCAAGATCCGTCAAGAATTGTCCTGGGAGCCCAGAACCGAACTCAGTGAAGGGCTTAAGCTCACCGTCGACTATTTCCGCGAGCGTATGGGCTAGTTACGATCGCGTGGGCGGGAGGGAGCGGAACGCATGGACCGCCCATCCAGACGGAGCAGGCCTAGTATCGAGGGACGGTTCCATCGACCTGAGTCGACCAGGCGTCGATTCCTCCCACCAAATTCTTCACATTTGGGAACCCCTGTTGAAGCAGGAAGTTCGTCGCATCGGCGCTTCTCATGCCATGGTGGCAGATGGCAATAATTTCCGAATCGTGGTTCAGCTTGGCCAGCGATTGCGGAAGGGTTCCGAGTGGAATCAGGATCGAACCGTCTATCTTTGCGAGCGAATATTCCCAATCCTCACGCACATCCACCAGGACCAGCTTGTCGCCCTTGTCGAGTCGCGCTTTCAGTTCTTTCGGGGAAATGGCAAAACCCATTGAGTGGCCTCCTTATCTACGGGCATCATATGCGAGGGGAGAAAAGGCTGTCAATGAACTGATCGCCGTCTTGACTCAGCAATCAGAATATCGAGATCTAACCTGTGCATTTTTTGTCATGCATGTACCAGTGAGTAGCTGTTCCGATCTGTTCCGGCATCTATCGGAGCAGTGATCATGGTCGCATATACGCTTAATAGCTTGATAAATATAAGTAATTAGCATCGCGCCATGGTCTAGCCCGGGAATTGCTCTAGTACCAGGTCACGGGCGACAGCCAGTGCGACGCGGAAAGGCTCTTTCATGGCTACGCCACGTTTGAAGACAGCGTCCAGGCAAGTGCTGGTTATCCTGGTTACGGCGGCAAACCAAAAAGAGGCAGCCAAGATTGCCAATGCGATGGTGAGCGCCAACCTGGCGGCCTGCGCGAATATTGTTCCGGCGATTCAATCGATCTATCGCTGGAAGGGGAAGATTGTGAAAGGGCGGGAAATTCTCATCATCTTGAAGTCGACGAAAGCTCGGTATCCAGCCCTTGAACAGGCGATCAAGAAACTGCATTCCTATGAGACTCCCGAGATTATCGCACTGTCCGTTAGTGCAGGGCTTGATCGATATCTAGCATGGGTTGCCGATGAGACCTACAACTAATTGTGGTGCCTGGCCATATTTCGGTCTCAAGGAGAGTAAAGGTTGACCGAAGTGCCCTGGATAGGTACACTTGTTGAGTGCTCTCAAGGACGTAGAGGAGCCCCGCTCTGATAGGGGGTAGAAATTATGGGACAAGGAAACGGTACAGAAAATAACGACGCCTATACCGTCGTGATCTTTCGGGGCTCAACGGCTAAGCCGTTGCGGTTCAGCTTTTCCCGCAAAGCTATTCGTAAGATATTGATTGGATTGTCTATTCTTGTGTTGGCGGATGCGCTCGTTATTTCGCATTATGTGATCAGAACCAATGAAGTCTGGGAGCTTGCCGGGTTCCGCGCTGAGGCGATGAGTTCGCGGGAGCAGACGGCAGCCTTCTCGACGGCCGTTGACGACCTGAAGAAGCGTTTGACGAGCATGAAGGAGGTCAATCAACGCCTCCGGGTCATGCTGGGTATTGAAGCCCCTAAGACAGGGGACATGGTAAATGGGCGAGGCGGTGAAGACGTTCCCCTTCCAGAGGGCAATGTCATGCCTGCCATTGAAAAGACTCAGAAAAGTGACGCCAGCAGCCTGATCCCAGGCTCTACTGAAGCAGCCCATGCGGCTGATAGCCTCCTGGCCGGTTCGAATGGCCTCACTGAGGAGGAGATGATCGCCTCGATCAAGAATAGTATCGAATGGCTATCAAAAGAAGCGACGGTGCAGGAGCAGTTCCTTCAAGAGTTGTCCCTGGCTGCCGAGCAGAAGTCTTCTCGCTGGGCCGCTACTCCCTCCATTTGGCCCGTAAAGGGCTGGGTGACCTCCGGGTTTGGTCCGCGAGTGTCTCCCTTTACGGAAAAGCCGGCCTGGCATGACGGGCTGGATATCGGAGCTGCTGCCAATGCGCCGGTCCAGGCTCCCGCCCAAGGGCGCGTGACCATGGTCGGGTTTGACCCGAAGCTGGGCAATCTCGTGAAGCTGGACCACGGATTCGGTATCGAAACCCTCTATGGCCACTTGGCCAAGTCGTTAGTCAAAGAGGGGCAGCGCGTGAAGCGCGGGGAAGTCGTGGGTTTAGTCGGCAGCAGCGGGCTTGCTACAGGGCCCCATCTGCACTACATGGTCAAGGTCTATGGCCAGACGCTGGACCCGGTCAAGTACATCCTCGAATAGTTCGTTCGGCCTTCCTTTTCCTTCTCCCTCTCCCTCCCATCCTGACCCTCCTCGGTTCTCATGCTATACTGCCGCGGCATGACGGTATAGCGATCCTATTCGTACTCAATCTATGACAGACATTGAGATCAACCGATCCGTGAAGGCTCGTCCTATTCAGGATATCGCCGACCAGCTTGGTATCCTGGCTAGCGAGCTGCTGCCCTACGGAAGGCTGAAGGCAAAAGTCTCGCTGGATGTGCTTGAGCGGCTCAAATCGGCGCGCCTTGGCCGGTATGTGCTCGTGACCGCCATCAATCCGACTCCGCTCGGAGAAGGCAAAACGACTACGTCTATTGGGCTTGCCATGGGCCTTTCCCGCCTCGGCCATCGAACGGCCGTGACGCTTAGGCAGCCCTCGTTGGGGCCAGTGTTCGGGATCAAAGGCGGAGGAACGGGGGGAGGGAGAGCGCAAGTCCTTCCCATGGAAGAGATCAATCTTCATTTGACCGGCGATGCCCATGCCGTGTCCGCCAGCCACAATCTCCTCTCGGCCTTTGTCGATAATCACCTGTTTCATGGAAATGGACTGCAGATAGATCCGAATCGGATCACCTGGCCCAGGACTTTGGGGATCAGCGATCGGTCGCTCCGGCAGGTTTCGCTGGGTGAGGGGACGGCAGGTCGCACAGGCCAGTTTGTGATTACGGAAGCCTCGGAAGTCATGGCGATGCTGGCCTTGGCTTCGAGTCAGGCCGACTTGCGCCGCAGGCTCGGGCAGATCATCGTCGGGTTCACGACGGGTGGCAAGGCCGTGCGGGCAGAAGAGCTGGGCTGTGCCGGGTCTATGGCCGTTTTGCTCAGAGACGCGCCGTTGCCGAATTTAGTGCAGACGCTGGAGGGCACGCCGGCCTTCGTGCATACGGGCCCGTTTGGCAATATTGCTCATGGGAACTGTTCAATTATTTCCGATGCCATCGCCCTACGTTGTGCCGACTATGTCGTGACGGAGGCTGGATTCGGCAGCGATCTCGGGGCGGAGAAGTTCTTTAACATCAAGTGCCGCCTCTCAGGATTCAAGCCAGCGGTGGCCGTGGTTGTGGCGACCCTCCGAGCCCTCAAGCTTCACGGTGGCGGAGGAACGGTCAAGGCCGGTGTCCCGCTTCCGGCAGGGTTGACCGGGCCGAATCAGGAGGCTTTGGTCAAGGGTTTTGCGAACTTGGAGCAGCACATCGCGAACGTGAAGGCCCATGGAGTGCCGGTGGTTGTGGCGGTCAATGCGTTTGTGGATGATCCGGTGGCTGAGCTGGAATGGGTTCGCGAGAGGTCCAGAGAGGTTGGCGCGGTGGATGCTGCGGTCTCAACCCATTGGGCCGATGGAGGCAAGGGGGCGGAAGCCCTCGCGCAGGCTGTGGCCAGGGCTACAGAGCAACCATCATCGTTCAGGCATCTCTATGACGTGGCCTGGCCGATCAAGAAGAAGATTCAGACCATTGCGACAGAGATCTATGGAGCTTCGGGCGTATCGTTCGACCCAGCAGCCGAGCGGGATATCGAGGTGGCGGAGCAGCTTGGACTGGATCAGTTGCCCATCTGCATGGCCAAGACGCCGTTATCCTTGTCGCACGATCCTGCCTTGAAGGGGCGCCCAACCGGGTTTACGCTGCCGATCAAGGAAGTGCGAATGCTGGCAGGGGCCGGCTTCCTCACCGCAGTCTGTTCCGGCATTCAACTCATGCCGGGACTGCCCAAGAAGCCGGCAGGGGAACGGATCGGCATCGATCCAGCCACGGGCGAGGTTGTGGGGCTGTCCTGACCGCTAGCGATGCTTCAGATAGTGGAAGAACTCTGAATCAGGGCTGACCACCATGGTGGACTTGTCTTTGAACGTCTTCTTGTAGGCTTCCATCGAACGGGTAAATTCAAAGAAGTGAGGGTCCTGCCGGTAGGCGTCCGCATAGACCTTAAAGGCTTTCGCATCCCCGGCGCCACGCAGTTCTTCCGATTCCTTGTAGGCCTGAGCCAGAATAATTTCGCGGTCTTTTTCCGCCTCTGAACGGATTTTCTGCGCTTCCTCAGCCCCTTCCGCCCGGTATTGCTTCGCCTGCCGTTCCCGCTCGGCTTGCATTCTGGCAAACACGGCCTTTTCGTTCTGCTCTGGCAGGTCGGCGCGTTTGATCCTCACATCCTGAATTTCGATCCCGTAGGCGGAGGCCTTCTCATTCGACCGTTGGGTCACGATGGTCATGAGCTCGGCTCGGCCCGTCGCGACGATTTCCAGCAGGTCATGGCGCCCGAGTTCGACCCGGAGCTCGGAATAGATAATGTCGTGCAGCCGTTGGAGCGCGCCCCGCTGGCTTTGAAAGTTCTGATACACCTTCAAGGGGTCGACAATCCGCCATTTGGCGTAGTTGTCCAGCAGCAGGGTCTTCTTGTCCTGCGTGATCACATCTTGGGGGTCCGAGTCATAGTCCAGCAGGCGTTTGTCGAAGTAGGTGACTTCTTGAATGAACGGCACCTTCGCGTAGAGCCCCGGCTCCGTAAGGTTGCGAACCGGCTTGCCGAGCTGGACGACGATCGCATTCTGGGTGATGTCCACGATGAAGAGCGGCGAGGCTCCCAGGAGAAACAACCCCATGACGACCGCCAGCATGGCAATGATGAATCCCTGCTTGGTCATGGTTTTGGCTCCTCAGCGGCGCTGGATTTGGCTTTGAGCCGTTCAAGCGGCAGGTAGGGCAGCACGCGATCGCCCGCTTTGCCGTCAATGATAATTTTTTCCATGTTCGGCAGGATTTCTTCCATGGTTTCGATGTAGAGCCGCTTGCTGATGATGTCTTTGGCCTGATTGTATTCTTTCAGGGTCGCCACGAAACGGTTGGCCTCGCCCTGGGCGCGGTTCAGCCTGGCCTGGGCATAGCCCTTGGCCTGGTTCACCACCTGAGCGGCTTCGCCTTTGGCTTTCGGCAGAATGTCGTTGCGATAGCTCTGTGACTGGTTGATCAGCTTCTCCCGATCTTCCTTGGCATTGGTCACATCTTTGAAGGCCGCCGCCACCGCTTCCGGAGGATCGACATCTTGCAGTTGAATGGCGGCGATTTGGACGCCGCCCTGATACTGGTCGAGAATGGACTGGAGGAGCACCATGGTGTCCTGCTGGATCTGGGCTTTGCCGGTCGTCAAGGCCTCGTCGATCTTGCTCTTGCCGACCACTTCCCGCATGGAGGCTTCGGCCGCTTTGCCGATCGTCTCATGGATCTCCGCGACACTAAAGAGATAGTTCGCAGAGCCTTTAATCTTATATTGCACGATGAACTCGATGGCCAGGATGTTCATGTCGCCGGTGAGCATCAGGGCTTCCTGCGCTAACATTTGCTGGCGGCCCTGCCGATCGGTCCGGAACCCGATCTCGATCCGATGGAGCTTTTCGACTTTCGGCTGCAGGACCGACTCGATGAGAGGAATTTTCACATGGGGGCCAGGTCCCACGGTGCGGACCGGGGTGCCGAATCGTTTGACGACACCTTCTTCGTCCGGGCTCACGATGAACGCGCTCTGCCAGGTGAGAAAAATTAACAGCGCGGCCATGGCAAGGTTTCTGATGCCGCTTGAGGGCATCAGGTTCTTGAACTGCGATTGAGCCTGCCGGAGGACATCCTCGAGCGGGTCGCTCTTCTTGCTCCAGGGATCTTTGGGGTCATATACCATGCGATGTAGTCATCCGAAAATAAAGGGTGAAGCTGCTGTAGCCAAGCCAGACTAGCAGACTGCCAGAAGCGACGCAATCGGGATTCTCGCCGGTTGACCCATCATGAATTCTTGATGTATAAGAAACGATGCCTACCTTGTCGGGGAAGAACCGGGCCAAGACCGCCGAACTATGCCACGCGCTGGCAGACGAGACCAGGCTGGACATTCTCGACCAGCTGAAGGACGGCGAACGTTGCGTCTGCGAGCTGACCGATGCCCTGCAGGCCGGGCAATCGCGGCTGTCGTTTCACCTGAAAGTCCTAAAAGATGCAGGCTTGATTCAGGATCGTCCCGAGGGCCGCTGGATCTATTACGCCATCAATGCCGATGCGGTTGCGGAGCTTGAAGAGCTGGTGGCGTCGCTCAGGGTCATGAGGAAGAAGGGCCGCTCCGATCCCCGCTGCTGACTTTTTTTATTCGATGAATCAATAATTCTTGATGGTTTACTTGGAGGGATCATGGAAGCCACGCCGCCGGCAGTCGAGAAGAAACTGAATCCCTTTGAACGGTACCTGACCCTCTGGGTATCGCTCTGCATGGTTGTTGGCGTGCTGCTCGGGCAGGCGGCTCCCGGCCTTGTCCAGACCTTGCGGGAGATGGAGTTCGGCCAGGGCAGCCATATCAACCTGCCAATCGCGCTGCTCATCTGGCTCATGATCGTGCCGATGATGATGAAGGTCGATTTCGCCTCGATTCGCCATGTCGGAACTCGCCCGACCGGATTGTTCATTACCCTGTTCGTCAATTGGGTGGTTAAACCCTTCTCGATGGCGTTCTTTGCCTGGCTCTTCTTCCGTATCGTCTTTGCTGCCTGGATCACGCCAGCCGAAGCCGATCAATATATCGCCGGGGCGATCATTCTGGCCGCAGCCCCCTGCACGGCGATGGTGTTCGTCTGGAGCTATCTGACGGACGGTGATCCCGCCTATACGCTGGTCCAGGTGTCGGTAAACGATCTCATCATGCTCGTGTTGTTTGTGCCGATTGTCGGTCTGCTGGTGAGCGGCGCCTCGTCCCTGTCCGTGCCCTATGATGTCTTGTTCTATTCGGTCCTGGCCTTCATCGTGATTCCTCTGGCGATCGGGTGGGGGCTCCGGGCCTGGCTCGTGCGGCAACAGGGGCAGTTGTGGCTGGAAGAGGTGCTGTTGCCGCGATTCGCTCCGGTCACCATCTCGGCCCTGCTCCTCACCTTGGTCTTCATCTTTGCCTTCCAGGCCCAGAACATTATGGGCAAGACGGTGCATGTCGTATTGATCGCGGTGCCGATTTTGTTCCAGGTTTATATGAATTCTTCATTGGCCTATGGGCTCATGTACCGGTTTCATGTGCCCTATGAAATCGCGGCGCCTGGTGCCTTGATCGGGGCCAGTAACTTTTTCGAATTGGCGGTGGCGACCGCCATTGCGCTGTTCGGCCCCGAATCGGGAGCGGCGTTGGTCACGGTGGTGGGGGTGCTGGTGGAGGTGCCGGTCATGTTGTCGGTCTGCGGCATCTGCAACAGAACGAGACATTGGTTCAGGCGTGAGGTGGTGGCATGAAACAGTCGGTCCTCTTCCTCTGCACGGGCAATTCGGCGCGCAGCCAAATGGCAGAAGGCTGGTTGAGGCATCTGGCTGGTGACCGCTACGAGGTCTTCAGCGCGGGAACCAAGCCGGTCGGTCTGAATCCTGGATCGGTTGAGGCCATGGCTGAAGTCGGGATCGACATTGCACAGCATCGATCCAAACATGTCGAGGAATATGCGGCGCAGCCCCTCGACTATGTGGTGACGGTCTGCGATCGGGCCAAAGAAACCTGTCCCCTCTGGCCAGGCAAGACGACATTGATCCATTGGAGTTTCGATGACCCGGCAGCAATTGCAGACGTGGAGGGCCGCCGCCTCGTCTTTCGCCGCGTCCGCGACGAGATCGCCTCGGCCATTCGGCAGTTTCTGGCCGATCGAGAGCAGTAGCGGGATTACACCGTGACAGCCCCGCCGCAAGACGAACCGGCCCCGGCAGTGCAGCCGTAGCAATGGTTGTTTGTGACGATCTGGCGCTGGGCGAGTTGAACCGGGTCGAAGTCTCGGATATGGGCCAGCGCCGTCTGGTTAACCGGTAGATCCAGCATCTGGTTGAAGTCGCAGTCGTAGAGTCTGCCATCCCAACTCACTGAAATTATGTGACGGCACATCACGTTGGCCGCGGCAACGGGATTGAAGGCGTTGGCCAACCGTTCCATATACTGCTCGTAGTTGCCGCTCTCCAGGAGAAACTCAAGAAACCGGCTGATCGGCATGTTGGTGATCGTATAGAGGTGGTTGAACGAGACTCCCTGCCGAGCCAGAAGTTCTTTCCGGAACTGTGCTTCGATGGCCTCCTGCTTCGGCGGAAGAAAGGCCCCTGTCGGATTGTAGACGAGATTCAACGAGAGCCCGCTGTCAGGCTGGCCATAGCCAAGCCGATTGAGCAGCCGCAGGGCTTCGATCGATTTTTCAAAGATGCCTTCTCCTCGCTGCGCGTCGGTTTGCCCCGCTTGATAGGAGGGGAGCGAGGCGACCACTTCCACGCGATGTCTAGCCAGGAACTCGCCCAGATCCGCCTGTGACGGAAGCAGCAGCACGGAGAGGTTGCAGCGATCCAGCACATGCCGACCGAGGGAATGAGCCTGCTCGACCAGCCAGCGGAAGTTGGGATTCAGTTCCGGCGCTCCGCCCGTGATATCGACGGTAGGAATATCGGTCTTCGCGAGAGCCCTGATGCATTGCTCCGCCGTTTCGAGGGACATGCTTTCGGTCCGGTCCGGTCCCGCATCGACATGGCAGTGCCGACAGGTCTGATTGCAGAGCTTGCCGACATTGATTTGAAAGACCGTGATCCCGGTGGCGCGGAGGGGGAGCAGGCCGACTCGATCGAGTTGTGACTCGAAGGGGGGACAGCTCGTGGTCTCCCTGAGAATCTTCAATTGTTCCGTGGGGGAGGCGAGGGGATTCTGTTGTCCCAGCAGGGTCAGAGCCATGCCTCAGCAGCAGCTCCCATCTGGTGCGCAGGTCACAGCTTCACCGCTGACGCTCCGGCCCGCGCGATTGATGATCGCGAAATGGGGTTCATAGCCTGTTGTCGCTAATACGGCGAGTGTCTTGTCGCAAATCTCCACCGGTTCACCCCGGCGATAGAGATGGTGATCGTCGTCGGCTGCTTCGGCGAAGGGCCCTGCGAGCAGGGCGAAGTGCCCTTGCCAGAGGCAGGAGGCCTCTGGCGGACAAACCGCAGTCCATCGGCCATCGGTTTGATCCAGCCTGACCTGGTCGGGGGACAGGACAAAGTGCGCAGCCAACGGAGCCAGGCTTAAGAGGCCGACAACGTCCGGCGTGATCGGCTGGGGTACGCCTCGGAAATAGGTCGTGCCCAGTTCATCGACCACCCGGCTGAAGGGTCCGCGGAGCGTGGCATAACGAACAGGTGAGACCGGCGCCTCGGCGGGAAGTTTATAGCCGGTTAAGGTGACGGAGAAGAAGTGAATGCCGTCGATCACCTGCCAGGGCGAGGACGTGATCAGGTGAATGCCCAGGAAGCCGGCTCCCGCCAGCCCCGCGATATAGTCTGCGAGCGTCAGGGCCCCGGAGAGGCAGTCGCCCCATTTTTCCGTATCATGGATTAAATATTGCGGCACCGGTTGATCTGCCACGATATCGGAGATCGTGAACCTCCCGCCCGACTTGGCCACGCGAAACATTTCCCGGAAGACCCTCCGTTTATCCGGCGCCAGGTTGATCACGCAATTGGAGATGATCAAATCGACCGTCCCCTCCTCCACCGGCATCGCATCCGCCATCCCTTTGCGAAACTCGACGTTGGACAGAGGATAGCCAAGATTGGCCGCGACGAGGGGGGCATTCTTTCTGGCGATGGCCAGCATTGTGTCGGTCATGTCGATCCCGATGACGTGGCCGGTGGGGCCGACGAGCCGGGAGGCTTCGAAACAATCGATCCCGCCGCCGGACCCGATGTCCAGCACGGTTTCTCCCTGGGAGACGGTCTTCAGCCCGGCCGGCGTTCCGCAGCCATAGGAAATCTTGAGGACCTCTTCGGGGATGAAGGATTGGAGATTGGCCATATCGTAACTGGTCGGGCAACACATCTGTTCGCCCGTCGACGCGGCCTTGGCATAACGATCGCTGACTTTTTGGGTAATCTCATCCATTGGCATAGAATCCTCACAATCGAATGAACATGCGCGGACCCGTTCCTCTATCAAGACCGGACAACCAGGTCAATATCTCTTTATACCGCAGGTCTGCCGAACAAGATGAATCGTCCTACTTCGCGCCTCGCGTTGTCTTCACGCTGGTGCGGTGCCAGAGCCAGCCATAGATCGCGAGGTTCACCGCCAAGACCAGCATCCCGAGTAGAATCTGAATCTCCCTCGTGAGGCCGGAGGGATAGAGCGCCGGCAGGAGATATTGTACCAGGGAGTCGGAACGAGAGGAGGCTTCTCCTGCCTGCGCGCGCAGCCAATGTTCCAGCGGCGTGAGGGGACAGATCCAGCCGGTGAATTCGACGACCGCGCCCCAGGTTGCAGCAGGCAGGTGCAGCCAGGCGATCCAGCGCCACTTCAGCACGAGCAGCCCGCCGAACAGGACGAAGGCCACGAATGCCAGGTGAACAATGAGGGTCAGATTGGCTAGGAGGGGGTACATCATGGGCTTTCGCCGTGGCTAGTCCGGAGGGAGTTTCGCGGGATTCAGTTCCAATAATCGGTGGCGGCCGTTGGCCACATGTTCGACTTTGAAGAGGCGATGCCCGACGTGGATGGTGGCGGCCATCACGGTGCCATTGATATAGAAAATAAAGTCCCCGTGATCGCTGTGTTTGAGGAGCCCTCGCACCACGGCTGAGTCGTTGCTGCGGGAGATGGTGGAGTCGATCGCCAACTCATAGCGGAGACCATTGAAGAGTTCGATGAAGAGGGGAGTGTGTGGCCTGGCCGCCGCATCTTTCAGGGTCAGCAGCGATGGGAGGTTCAAGGCGATGGCCCGGTCGTGGATGATCCAGGGCTTCCGCGGGAGGGGCGCCTGTTCGGGCGCGTTCTGCCACAGAGTCGCAGGCAGGCGCGGCACATCGGCCCAGGCAGTCTGAGAGGACAGACAGGCGATCAATCCTGCCAGGAGCCAGCGCCGGACTAGCGAACCGCTGAATAGGGGGAATGCGCGAGTCACAACGCAGCCTACCATAGTTTCGGGCCGGAGTTGTTCACAGAGGTTTGCGTGCCGCGACCATGCGGGCTGCGAAGGGGAATGCCAGGGCTGTGCCTCTCCGATATTCCTCGGCTGCGGCAACGATCTTCTGCTCGGCTTCTCGCTGTTGCTGCGGCGTCAGTTGCGCCAGGAGATTCTGGATTGGCGCGGCAATGTCCATCAGGCTTCGATAGTAGTCCTCCGCCGAAGGGTAGGACCATTCGGCGAGAAACTCCTGCTCCATGAGGTCTGTCAGGCCGGCCTGTTGCAGCATACCGGCGAGATCGCCAGGCTTGGCGAGCCGGAAAATGCCTGGGGCGCTCTGGTCCGGCTGCGGCAGGTCGAGGAACTGCTTGATCACGTTCATGGGCAGGAGGAGGGAGGGATTTTTGTCCGGCGCGGACCAGACTGCTGCGGCGAGCCAGCCGCCCGGTTTCAGGACCCGCGCAATCTCTGCGGCGGTCTTGGGAATGTGAGGGAGAAACATCAAACAGAAGCGGCTGGTCACCGCGTCGAACGAACCGGCTCCGAACGGAAGCGTCGTCACATCTCCGGCGTGAAAGGTCACGTTTGCCAGACCGAGCGTTTTCGCTTTGCGGCCTGCGACAGCCAGCATGGATTCGGCCACGTCGATGCCGATCACGCTGCCTTGCGGTCCGACGACCTGCGCGGCGAGCAGGGCCGGATAGCCGGTGCCGGACCCGAGATCGAGCACATGCTGACCGGCTCGCAGCCGCGCATCCGCGACGAGCCGGTGATTGAGGCAGGCCAGGTTCTGCTCGAAGAAGTGGTCCCACTTCTCCCAGCCACCGGCCACACGATTCCAATCCTGACGTTGGGCTTCGATGATCTGTTGCGCGGTCGGTGGGGGCATCAGGATTCCTCCTTGCCTGCGTGAACGGTTCAGGGGCTGTCGAGGCACCCTTCCCAGGACGGTCATCGTAGCGGGACCAGCGAAGCGAATCAACGTGGCAAGGCTCCACGGGTCTGCATGTCTAGGGCAAGAGGAGTCCTTTGCGCAGGTTGCTCAAAAAGGCTGTTTTGGGCGTTCGTGAAATGTGAAACGTAAAACGTGAAAGGTTTCGGAGGAAGAAAGGCCTGCCTCCCCACGTTTCACCTTTCACGTCTTACCTTTCACGATTTGCGAGAACGAAGCTGGCGGCCTTTTGGGGCATCCTGTTACACGACTTTCATTGCATTGTAGTGGCGGTCTCCCGATAATGCGTGAGAGGCTTTCGCTCAGTGGTATTGTTTACGCGACAAGGGGAATGGCATGTCTTCTGTGTCTGTGGCCCTGCTTATTTTCGGTGTGTGCTACTTAGTCATCATGACCGAGCGGATCCACAAGACGATTGTGGCATTGTTCGGGGCGGCGGTGATGATTGGGCTGGGCGTGGTGTCGCAAGACGAGGCCTTCTACTCCCATGAGTTCGGCATCGATTACGGCGTCGTGTTTCTGCTGATCGGGATGATGGTGATCGTGAACATTGTCCGGGAGACCGGTCTCTTCGAGGTCTTGGCCATCTGGGCGGCGCAGCGGGCCGACGCGAAGCCGTTCCGTCTGCTGGTGCTGCTGGCCCTGCTGACGGCCGGCCTCTCGGCCATGCTCGATAACGTCACCACCGTGCTGCTCATGGCGCCGGTTACGTTGGCCATTACCAAGCGGTTGGAACTCAATCCCATTGCCTTTCTGATTACCGAGGCGCTGGCGTCGAACATCGGCGGGACCGCGACGCTGGTCGGCGATCCGCCCAACATTATGATCGCCAGCAAGGCGGAGTTGGGCTATCTCGACTTTCTGGCGGTCTTGGGTCCCATCGCGTTGTTGATCCTGGCTGTATTTGTGGCGGCGCTGTGGGTCATTTTCGGGCGAAAGATGACCGTGTTGCCGCATCTCCGAACGGCGGTGCTGGCCTTGAACTCGCGAGAGGCCATTGTCGATCGGCCCTTCCTGTACCGTTGTCTCTGGCTGTTGGGGATCGTGAACGTGGGGTTCTGCGTCCATTCGCTCATTCATCTTGAGCCGGCCACGATCGCGCTTCTTGGCGCGAGCCTGTTCATGTTGCTCGGGCATGCGAGACGGAAGCCGGAGGATGGCGAGGAACTGTCCTATCTCACCGATGTCGAATGGAAAACTATCTTCTTTTTTATCGGGTTGTTCGTGCTGGTCGGCGGCTTGGTCAAGGTCGGCGTGATTCGCTATCTGGCCGATCAGTTGGTCGCGGTAACGCAAGGGAACCTTGCGGGATCGACGATGGCAGTGCTCTGGGGATCGGCCATCCTCTCGGCCCTGGTGGATAACATTCCCTATGTCGCGGCGATGAATCCGTTGATCGTGGACCTCGCCCGCTCGCTGCATCCCGAGATTACGGACTATGCCACCCTGGTGCATCAGCCGGACATCCTTCCCCTCTGGTGGGCTCTGGCGCTGGGCGCGTGCCTGGGAGGGAACGGCACGATCATCGGCGCGAGCGCGAACGTCGTGATCGTGGATATGGCGCGCAGAGCCGGCTATCCCATCTCTTTCTGGCAGTTCTTCAAGCTCGGGTTTCCCGTCATGATCGGGTCGGTCCTCATGAGCGCAGTCTACCTCTGGTTCCTCTTTCTCCGCTGACCTTGCCCCCTAAGCGGGTCCGGCCCGCGAAACCACATCAGTTGGGCCGTGAGGGGCTGGTGACCTTCACGCGAGTGGCCAGGTTGAGTGGGGTGATTTCGCCTGATGGAAGGTTGGCATGCTCTGCACCGAGTCGTCCGACTGTGTCCTCTGTCCCGGCGCAACCTCAAGGGCACATTCCGCTGCATCAGTGCGTCTGGTGCTTCTCCTGCCGGTCGCTTGCCCTTGCTGATCGAGCGGAGGTAAGATTTGCCATTCTCAGCCATTATCATTAGGAGGTGCCATGGACACGACGCGCACCACTCCCAAGAAACTACGGGTCTCTCTGGACCGGAGCATCGAGCAGCTGCGAAAGCAGCTCGCCGGGTTCGCTCCGTTCCTGGGCAAGGGCACGCCCACGCGCAGCCTGGATGAGTTCGACCTGGAAACAGAGCGTATGATTGCCGATCTTCTCGGGGAGACCTCCGAGTTGTTGGAGGCCTATGAATATGCAGAGGTGGGCGAGGCCGCTGGATTGGTGAATATGCCGGACGAGGCGCCGGAGGGCACGGGCATGGATAGCCTGCGCCAAAGCCTCTTGCAGCGCAGCCGGGTATTGGAAACCTGTATCTCGGAACTGGAGGCGCGCCGATCCGCCGAACCCAAGAAGCACAAGACCAGTCGGCAGGTCCTCACCGGCCCCCAGGTCGCCGAACACATGTCCTTCGACATTCGGAATGTGTCTCAGGATGCCAGCCTGCGAGAAGCGGGGCAGTTGATGCAGCAATGGAAGCTGGGTTCGCTCCTCGTGACGGATAGCCAGTCCTACGTGGGCTTCATCACAGACTCTATCCTGGCCCGCGAGGTGGTGGCCAAGGGGCTGGATCCCAATACGACCCTTGTCAAAATCTGCATGCGGACGCCGGTGGTGGCGATAGAAGGTGATCGGCCGATTATCGACGCCGTGCGCATGATGAAGGAGCAGGCCACCCGCCATCTGGCCGTGACGCAAGATGGGGCGATCATCGGGGTCATTTCCGTGAGCAACATTCTCCGATACTACTCGGGTGTCGTTTGACAACACGTCGCTCGTGAAGTGCCGTTCGTCTGGCGAGATACGTTTCTTGTTCATGCCATCTGCTTTCTAGCCATACGCTCCTATCAGAACGGGAGGTGCATGATGGGTCCAACCAAGGTGATCGTGAAAGAGAACCGGCTCTACGAGGTGGTGGGGGGAAAGCTGATTAAGGACGGGTTCGCCAGCCGGCAGGAGCTTGAAGACTACGTGAACCATCATTATTTGACCTTGCCGGTGGTCGACAACGCGGGGAACTCGTGGCTGCTTGACGGGAGTCCGGTGTATTGTCTCCGTGGCACGCAATACGAAACCGTGGACCATCAGAGGGTCCACCTCGCTCGGTGTCTCGATTGTGGGGGCATGGGGATCCGGGCGGACGAGTTGACGGTCGAGTCGGATTGTATCCGTTGTACGGCCTGCGGGCATGAATTCGATGCGCGATTGGAAATGATGGAAACGTAAGAGGGGCGCTGCCTGGTCACTGTCCTATGCTCGCACCCGTGGCCAACATGCGGCTGAACTCTTTACACTCCAGAGGCCTCAATCGTCGATAGCAGGCAGGTGTAGCTTCTTGGTCCCTAGATCGGCCAGTGACCGGTGTCACGCGAGAATCGTGAGTCCGGAAAATGTCTCGAATGTTGTTCTCGCTTCTCTGCAAGGCACAACGTTGAGTCGGCGCCTTCCAAGATCGAAAGAATGGCAGCGGATGTTCCGTTCGCCAAGATGCCTGCTAGGTCGAGCGACCACACGAACGTAGGTCCTTCTTCTCCTCCAAATGTTTTCGCACTGCTGTTTGCCGGCTGCGCAGCACAACAGGAATCAGCCCTGATCTTTCCCTCCCTCTGGAGCACCGTCACTTGATAATGCATGTATTCACACTTAGGGAATATTGACTCTATGTTGCCCGAGTCGTAGCCTGGGGCCGGTGATGTCGCGTGCAATACTTCCCAATCTTGAGGAGGGCTGCATATGAGACAGATACGTCGCCCATCAATGTTCGCAGTCATGACGGGGCTGTGCCTGCTCAGCGGATGCGATGTTGTGGAGTCCGGGATCGCCTGCCTGAAAGTGCTGGCACATGGCGACATCCAGCGAGTCGCAAAAACCAGGGAGGAGCGCTTCCTTGGAAAGGTTCCCGAGGAGCGGGCTCGTTGTCTCGGAGGAGACCGTGCCGTGGCATTCAGTCAGGGGCCTTGGCTGGATTGGCCGAACTTCTGGGGCGCGGGTGACGTCACGTCAAAAGTTCCACTCCATGTTCTGTCCGATGCCAAGTACATCGGTCCCAATGCGCATGGGATCAACGGCGCGCTCTATGAGTTAGAGCTGCAGCGGATCGAACTCATCAAGTTCAACCTTTTCGACAACAACGGGACCTATAAATCCTACGTCACAGGCCGCGACGGCAAGGCCGGCCCAGTGTTGAAAATCTGGCCGGACATGCAGCTGCCCCAGACCCATCCCAATTTCCAGGATGTCGGCACGAAACAGGTCTGCCGGGGCGAGCTGATCCGTTTCCGCACGCAGACGGGCATATGCAACGACATCTTCAACCCGCTGATGGGCTCGACCTATCAGCTCTTTGCGCGGAACGTGGAGTTCGACAGCACCTTCCCCGATCTGGGGCTGACTGAGGTGACGAAGAATCGCCATGGAGATCGCATCGGGCTCTTGAAACCGGACCCGCAAGTGATCAGCCGCAAGCTCTTCACGCGGCAGCAATCGTCGCAGGCCACATGCCGCGAGGGCTACGGCCTGCCGGGCGACTCGAAAGAGGCGCACTGCGAGTATAGGCCCGCGCCCTTCTTCAATGTGCTGGCGGCCTTCTGGATCCAGTTCATGATCCATGACTGGTTCACGCATCTGGAGGAGGGACATAACCAGCCTGAGTGGAAGTCCGTCGGCTGCGCCACGCAACTGGTCAAGAACGTCGAGCAGCCTCTGACAGGAGCGGAGATCCAGAAACTGGGCTGCCGCCCCGGCGACAAGATCGACGCGGCACTCATTGCCGAGGGCACGAAGCCTGAGACCTTCACGCAGGGAGGCAAGACCTATCTGACGAGGGCGCAGAAGACGACCCGCAACCATGTCACGGCCTGGTGGGACGCCTCGCAGCTCTATGGCTACGACGAACGGTCCGGCAAGCGAGTGAAGCGCGACCCTAACGATCCGGCCAAATTATTGCTGCTGTCGGTCCGGGAGGGGGCGGGCGACAAGCTGGGCTACCTGCCGGTCTTCGAAGCAGGCGATCCGATCAATCCGCAATGGTCCGGCCAGGAAGCCACGGCCTTTCCCGACAACTGGTCCATCGGGCTGAGCTTCTATCACAACGTCTTCGCGCGAGAGCACAATGGTTTCGTCGAGGAATTCCGGAAGCAGGCAGCCCAAACCCCCGAGGCGGACAGCGGCTTGAGAAATCCTGCCGACCCGGCTCACGTCATCCGCTACAGAGAGGTCACGCCGCAGGAATTGTTCGAGATCGCCCGGCTGGTCGTCGCGGCAGAGATCGCCAAGATCCACACGATCGAATGGACCACGCAACTGCTCTACAACGAGCCCTTGAACCGGGGCATGAACGCCAACTGGCAGGGCGTCTTCCACGAGCATGAGGCGGTGGCGGATGCGCTGAAGGAAGTCGTGCGCCGCCTTGAAGATTCGGAGGATGCCAGGAAAGCGAATAGCCGCTACGCAGCACTGGCCGGAGGGCCTGGCATCTTCGGGCTGGGCAACCATCGGTATGAGGGGGCGCCGATCCATGCCCTGTTCGATCGGAATAGAAAGGATCTCTGGTCTCTCGCAAACGACGAGGACATCAACGGCGGCGTCAACCATTTCGGCTCCCCCTTCAATTTTCCTGAGGAGTTCATCTCGGTCTACCGGCTGCATCCCTTATTGCCGGACCTGCTGGAATATCGTGAGTGGAACAAGGAGCCGAACGTCATTCGGAGCAAGGTGCCGGTGATCGAGACCTTCCGGGGCAAGGCCACCGAGGCCATGCATCAAAATGGGCTGGCCAATTGGGCGCTCAGCCTGGGTCGCCAGAGGCTGGGGTTGCTGACGCTCCAGAACCATCCGCAGTTTTTGCAGAACCTCAAGCTGCCTCGCCTGCAATCCTCCACGCAGCAGATCGACGTGGCGGCGCTCGATCTCATCCGGGACCGGGAGCGGGGCATTCCCCGCTACAACGAATTCCGCCGCCAGTATGGGTTGAAGCAATTGACCAGCTTCGATGACTTCATCGATGTACGGTTACCCAAGAACTCACCGACTCGGAACGAGCAGGAGCAGTTCGTGAAGACCTTGCGGGAAGTCTATGGGCAGCACCAGTGTGATGATTCTAAGGAAATCACCAAGGCGCAGAAGAACGACGATAGATCGGACATTAACGATTGCCTGGGCCATCCGAACGGCAGTTTGATTGACAATATCGAGGACGTCGATACGGTGGTGGGCTGGCTGGCGGAGTTCCGGCGGCCGGATGGCTTCGCCATTTCGGAAACCCAGTTTGTCGTGTTCATTCTCAACGCCTCGCGCCGCCTCTTCAGCGACCGGTTCTTCACTTCCAGTTTCCGCCCGGAGTTTTACAGCAAGCTCGGCGTCGAGTGGGTCACGAACAATGGGCCTGGGCCTGAGAGACCCGACTCCCCCATGAAACGCGTGCTCATGCGAACGATGCCGGAACTGGCAGGCGAGCTGCAGGGGGTGGTGAATGTGTTCGATCCCTGGGCGAGGGATCGGGGGGAATATTACGACTTGGAGTGGAAGGCGCGGGGAGGGGCGGAAAAAGATGAGGCGTTTAAATGAGTGTGAGGGGAAGGGAGCAGCCGGACCATCCTTCTTGCTCGCGGAACGCGCACGATCAGAATGTGCTCGTTCGACGCGCGCAGTGAAGGACAGCTCGGCTGCTCCTCCCCGCTTAGAGAGAAGTGGGGGAGATTTCTGTCGGACGGTGTGCGTGAGCGCAAAAGAGCGTGCGATTGAGCGGCGTTATATTTCTACGGTAATGTAACGCCTTGTCGGGAGGATATTATGGCCATTCATAAGCTCAGCAGTAAGAATCAGCTTGTCATTCCGAGGGAAGCTCGGAAGGCGATGGGCGTCAAAAGCGGCGATGAATTGCTGGTTGTCGTGAAGGGCGATCTGATGATCGTGAGGTCGAAGTCTAAGCGGTATGTGGGAACCTTGCAGGGGCTGGCCAAGGGCACGTATTCTTCCGACTACCTGAAGCGAGAGGGGGGAGCAGGATGAAACTGAAGATCTCATCGTCTAGCGGGAATGTATTCCGTGACCTCGGGTTTCGCCACGACGAGGCGGAGCATTTGCTGGTCCGGGCAGACCTCATGATCCAGGTGCAGAAGCTCATTGCGGCTCGCGGTCACAAGCAGAAATCGGCAGCCAAGATACTCGGCGTGACTCAGCCCCGCGTCAGCGATCTCCTTCGGGGCCGTATCGATTTGTTCAGCACGGATGCGTTGATTGACATGCTGGCCCGGCTCGGCGCGCAGGTGCGTCTCACAGTGAAGGTCCGCACTGCGGCCTAAGGACTGTACAACGACAGAAACGGCATGCTGTTCGTATTTCGTGAATCATGCGCGCCCCTCATTCCCCTGGTGCCATAGACCGTAAGCTCTTGTCATTCAATCTCAGGACTCAGCACTCAATTCTCACCAGCGCACCGAAGCCTGCCGGAACGATGGTTCGAGGCGCTGAGCGGGTAGCCTGGCCGTCCTCTTGCTCGCGGAACAGAGGAGGGGGTGGAGGCTGATGATCTTCTGTGCTCGCGCAACGCGTATGGTTCCAGCGTCGTTCGTCGACCGTGAAGCGTCCGAACTCTGGAACGAGATACGCTTCACAAGAGTCAATGCGACGCGCGCAGTGGGGGCATGCGGGATGTTCGTGCGGAGAGAGTTCATAGAACTAGGAGGAAGTCCCCATATCCTCCTAGTTCGCTTCCCCTATTTAATGGGTTGACACAATCGCTGACGGAAAGTAGCCTGGTGCTATTCTTTCACTCAAAATAAGAGGACCAATGCTTCCAGGGTTGTACTCAGTAGTTTTTTCGGCACCAGGCGGGAGTGCTGGTGTCGGTTTGGTAGTCGTAGATAACGGAAAAATTCATGGAGGTGACCTCACGTATTTATACCGTGGTACCTATCAGGCTGATGGCCAATCAGTAAACGCGAAGATTCATGTGTCGCACTATCGTGGCCAGCTCAATTCCATATTAGGCGCTATCAGTAATTTCGACTTGATACTGTCAGGCAAGGCTAGTGATTCTGGATTCACTCTGTCTGGACAAGTCGAGGGCTATCCGCAGCTTGCAATCTCAATTGCCGCTCAAAGACAAGCAGACCTCGTTTAAAGCGCATTCTCGCTATCAGTGAATCATGGCCGTATAAAATTAAAGCGTAGATTTGACGTATGGAATTTGTTTTTGCTGACGATGCTCGACAAGACAGCCCATCTAGGCCGAACATGGGCCCTATTGTTGGAATCGGAGGCATATGTGTACCCGATGGGCAAGTTGCGGATTTGGAAAGAAAGCTTAGTGATGTGTGCAAGAATTTTGGATTTCCAGACCGAGAATGCTTCAAGTGGTCGCCTGGCCGTGAGCTCTGGATGTGGCGCAACCTAATCCATCCCAAGCGGGAGGATTTTTTTCTGCAATCTCTGGCAATTGCTGATGCAGCAGGCGTGAAAGCTTTAGTGATCGCGGAAGATACACGATTTAAACGGGCTGTAGCGGGAGCGCCAAATCCTGAAGCGGATGTGACTCGTCTGTTTATTGAACGTGTGCACAACGAACTGGCCCGCCGGGATAAACATGGTGTGGTCGTCGCTGCACGGCCCAGCGGGGATCGGTCGGATGAGGACCGGTTTTTCGCAGACTGCCTTGAAACGGTAGAGTCTGGGACTATCTACGTAAAGCCTGATAGGCTTGCGCTTAATGTCCTCTCCTCGCAGCCGAAGCTTGTCCGCCTTCTTCAGCTTGCCGACGTAGTTGCCTCATGCTCTATAGCCAGGATTGGGGGAGAAGCTAAATATACACTTCCTGTATTCGAGGCCATAAAGAAGATGTTGGTAAGAGACACATCAAGAGTTGGAGGCGTGGGCCTTAAAATTCATCCCGACTATGAATATGCAAACTTATATCATTGGCTCCTCGGAGATTCACATTTCTGGAAAGGTAACTTGGGCGTACCGATGCCAATGAAGAGCAGGCCATATTATTCTGGTCCCTGCGTCCGTTAGCCTGAGATAGGTTGCTGGGATTGGTTTACTTTCGGCATGCGTGTTGGCTGAACTGACACGTCTTTACTTTTGGCGCGTTGACTTTTTTCTGAGAGCAGAATAGTCTGTACGGGTAAGTCGTGTACTTAGTAGGGAGTTTCTATGTATGCTTCGGTTGGTGAGTGGGTTCAATTGCTACGGCAAGGCGCGTGGATCAGAGTATGGACAGATCATGTCTATCATCACGGTATCTATGTAGGGAACGGTGAGGTGATTCATGCTCGCAAGGGGCATGGTGTCGTGCGAGCCCCGCTCGGTGCGTTTTCTTGTGGCAAGCCTGTCGAGATAGTAAGGGCTCCCTCGAATTCGATTCATTGCAGTCAAATTCTGCGAAGATCACAAAGTTGTCTTGGTACGCCCTATCATCTGTTCGATTTCAATTGCGAACACTTTGCCTCGTGGGCTTGGGGGGAGCAACCGCACAGCGAGCAACTTGTCACAGCTGTCCTCGTAACAGTGGGAATTGGAGTTACTTGCTTGGCAATGAGACGAGGCTAGTGGGTAGTGGGGGGATTCTGCCCCGCCCTTGCTTCTTTCCGAGAGCACCGGGGCGAAGAAATGGGAGTCTTTGTTGAAGTGCCTTGTCTGCGTGCGCTACGTGATTCCGTCTCTCGTCATTTATGAAGCGTGAAGCGCGATCAATCTTCCTAGATGCGGTTCTTGTTTCTGCTATCCGCCATACGCTATCGGCCATCAGCTCTTGGCGGGCTTGCCCGCCACTGCCTCAGTTGCGACCGATCTCTCAGGCTCGTATGATGGAGCCATGATGTCGGGACCTGTCACGCGCATCATGTCGAAGTTGCCCGTGCCGTACGAGCTCACGGCGGTTCATCGCGATACCCACGACACGAAGACCCTCTGCTTTGCCCTGCCTGACGACGCCACGTTGGATCTGTTGCCAGGCGATCATCTCTATGTCCATGCCACGATCGACGACAAACTGGTGAAACGGCCCTACACGCCGTCGTCGATGCCCGGCGCCACTGGGTACTTCGACTTGACGGTGAAGCGGTACGAGACCGGCGCGATGTCGCGGTATCTCCATGATCGGGAGATCGGAGACAGGGTGCTGATGAGCGGGCCGAATCCCGGTGGCCATTGGGTGGACGGTATGGCGAAGCAGGTGGGGTTTGTGGCCGGTGGTTCTGGCATCACCCCGATGATTGCCATTATTCGCTGGATTCTCGCCAAGAGCCTCCCAGTCGAGTTGTTTTTGCTCTATGCCAACAAGACCGAGGCCGACATCATTTTCCGTGAGGAGTGGGAGGAGGATGTCCGCGATCACGCGAGCTTCCATTGCTACCATGTGTTGAGCGAGCCGCCTGCAGGCTGGTCGCAAGGCACGGGCCGCATCACCGAGGCGGTGCTGCGCGAACATCTGCCGCCGCCCGGTCCCGATACCGTGATCTTTCTTTGCGGCCCTCCGTCGATGGTCGACGCGCTGGAAACGGCGCTCAAAGCGATCGGCCATTCCGAGCAGGCCATCATCCTTCCATAGCCACCAGTGCTGCCACCGTCCGCTAGGACAGGTAGAGGGAAAAGGGTGGGGCGTCTTTGTTGGTGTGCCTCGTCCTTGTGCGGCTGGTGCTGCGCGCTGAAGAGTGAAAGAGGCGGCTGTTTGTCTTGAAGGCAATAGGGCTGGTCAGGGCACAGCGCTACTACGCACCTGCTTCAGGGCGGATTGAGCCATCGAGAAGCGACAACTATACGCTGGTCTCTCCGTGATCAGGCGACTCGGCGCACGTGCGCCTTGCTGCGAGCGATCACTTGTCGCTCGGCCTCCAGCCAGTACTCGCAATCACGACCGTCCTGATTGCCGCCTTCGCAGTACAGCTGATAGGCAAGAGCACGAATCTCCTCTTCCATCGATTCGCCCGTATGGGAGGATGGTCCGGGTCCTTTTTGTTTTTTAGACATGATGGCTGTTTCCTTCCTGTGTTGTCTGAATCGCAATGAAAAGTCTTATGTCGAACTGTAGCATTTGTTCTCAGGATCGCAAGGCGACGGGGAAATAGGAAAGGTGGTCAAGATCCATTGTTGTTCGTTGTAGGCCAAGGGCCCTGCAAAACGGCTTTTTCGCAACTTTCAGGATCGGCTGATCACGAAGCTGTGAGGTGAAGAAAATGGCCGGGAGTCTTTGTCGGAGCGCCTCGTCCGCGTGCGGGATGGTAGTGGGTCAGTTTGAATCGAGCAATCCTGCGATTTCCCCCAAGCTCCACACATGACTCGCAATTCCAGCCTCCATCGCTGGCGTGACTCGGAGCGTTTGGTGAATCCTGGCGAAGTTGTAGTGCATGAAATGCAGGGCCACGGCATGGGCTTGGTTCTCAATCTTCTTGCTAAAGGCATTGGTCAGGCGGGTCATTCGTCGCATGCCCATACGCATGGTCATGTTTTGTCGTTCCACAAAGCTCGTTGATGCCTTGGCCAAATCTGGATTGCCTGACACCTTAATCTTCCTCGCTCCGCAACAATCCGCAGGGCTATACCGTGCCTGTCCGTCGCGTGGCGGAGCCGCATAAATCTTTTCCAGCATGGCGTAGTCCACATCCGCACCGAACGCGCCTTCAATGGCCCTGAGATAGGCTTTGTGCCCATCCGTAGTCAGTTGCACGCGATGGGCCAAGCGTGAGGCCAGATCGTCGATAAACTTTTTCGCGTACTCTGCGCTCCGTCCACCGACCAGATATGACACGATCAACTTGCTGTCTGCGTCGATGGCCGTCCAGGTCCACACATCACCAAAGCCGAGCTTGCCCTTCATCTCTTCAGGGACGTTCTTTTCTTTCGCGTAGCAAAACGACCAGATTTCATCGCACTGAATTTTCTTACAGGGAAGATTGCGAAGAGCGCGATCCTGATAGGCAGCGCAGGCCGTACCGAGGTCAGCCAAGAGTTTCAGGATAGTGCCCTTCGCTGCGCCAGTCATGCGGCAAGTAGCGCGGATGCTGTTGCCCTCAACCAAGGCGGCGATGATCTGAACTCGTTTGGCCTGCGTCAGCTTGTTCATAGCTTCCTCCGTGGTGACAGAGGCACTATGCTTGACCGATCAAGCATTGTCAATAGGCTGCCTGCAGACATCATTATTTCAGCAACTTACGCTGACCTAGATTCCTCTGACGGTGGAAGATAGAGCATGATTTGTACGGGATGGCGCCCAAATCTTTCGGCCATTTTCTGTCTCAGCTCTGGCATTGATTCGCATGCCGTTGCCATTCCTATCAGCATCCAAACATGTTCTGTAAGCCGCTTTAGACCATATTGATTGCTCAGCCATTGGTGATAGTTCTGTCCATGGCTGGGTTTCGGTGCATGCGCCCTCAACCAATCCGCCACATCTTTGTCTAGATACCCATAAACCAATTCCATAACCAGCTTGCCCCAATATTTTGGGCGTTGCGTCACAGATCCTTGCCATTTTGTAAGACGACCAAACTCAACCCATAATTGGTCAGGAAATGTCTTCTCCCATTTCCTCATTTCGTCTTCAAGATATAACTTTAACTTGAATTGCAGGGCATCTTGAGCACGCTCATATTGATAACCCGTGACCTCATCGACCAAGGCAACAACACCAACTTTAGCGCATGCCCTAAGAAAAGAATTGGCTTTAGCTGCAGTTGATCTCTGGCGCTCGGTCAGCTCCGCTTTCTCTAAAGCCGTAGAGTAGGCAACGCACAGATCCATGAACTTTTCGACAGGCAGACCCCATGAGTATTTTGCGAAGGATTTGTTGCCGGTATCGAACTTGATGAGAGCGGGAATTTGATCCCCTTCTCCAGGGACTAATTCCAAAGGTAAGAATGGCCTTAGGCTCTGGACTTTGATGTACTCGGAGAGCTGTCCCCCTTCGGTGCCGATCAGCCCTACTACCATTCCTTTCAAACTGAAGACTCGCTCCCCTGTCTCTAATACATAGCAGGGCAAGTGATCCTCTCCTATTTGCAACTCTCCCCAGTGGGTTGCATGCGGAATCTTTGACGGATTGCTTTTCTCGGTAGGCGCATCGTCAAAGAAATCATGGGGCTGCAGGCTAATCGCTTGTTTTTTGGCTAATTCAAGGAGGGGTTTTTGCCATTTAGAGGGAATCCCGTTGGCGTACCAATGCTGGATGGTGCTTTGTCGTTTGCCTAACAGCTTTGCGAGTGCTGATTGCCCACCGAATCGATCAATGATCGCACTTGAGGCCGCCATATTTACCCCTCCTAGGTGAACCGCCAGGAGGAATAGTAGCGCATTTATCGTTAGTAGTCAAACGATATTATCGTTACGATTAACGATCCTTTGACCATCGTGCATTTGCAGCCTTTTTAGCTATCTGTTTGCGTTTATTTGGGGAAAGCTTGCTGGCTCTTGCTTTGCCGCCCTTGAGTCCACCTAAACGACCCAAAGCGACAGCGGCAGGGTTCTTATCCTGCAGGTCTTTCTTCTTGGCAGGTTTCCCATTATGGGACGAATCGGCAGGCTCGCCAGTCACAGCCTGTAAAATCTCAAATGCTGTGACGTTGACATCTTTAGATGGTTTCTTTTTCATTCGGCCATCATACCTGACCGCTTAAGCATTCTCAAGATCATGGCTTTTCAAACTGACCCACTACCTGCGGGATTGCTTGGTTGCGCCTGTCTCGTTAGAATCCTTCCATGTCGATCTTTTTTTCGAGAATGTTTGGTCCCATGAAGCACTCTCTCGCGTTGGCTGCTTTGTTGGTCCTGCTCGCTGTTCCTTGTGGGGCGCAGGCGCCGCCGCAAACGCCGACTCCTCCTACTGTTCAAAATCAGGCGGGTCAGACTCCGCAAGCTGCTCTGCCACCGGTTACGTCCGGCGTCGGAGTTTCCACAGGCGGGCCGACATCGGTGCCGGTTCCCGGAGTTGGCTCCTCGGCGAGTTCAAGTGTCGGGAAGCGGTTTGGTTCTGCCGGGCAGGGACTCCCAGGAATGCCAGGCGGCCCGCCGATCAAGGGATCGATGGGCTCCCAGGATCCATCAGGCAAGTACATGCGCCCGCCAGTGATTCCGCCGGTGTTATGCGATCCGGCCGTCAACATCCCCTGCTAGAGGCAGGCTGCTGAAACAGCCCGCCAGCGTCGTTCTCGGCTCATCGAAATCCTCAACGTACCCCAAGGGTACGCCTCCGGTTTCGATTCGCCTGCGGCCTTGCTGGACGAACTGTTTGAGCAGCCTGCGGGAGTATTTTCCTGTCGGCCACACGTGTGGCACTATCAAATTCTTCGCGTAAACAAAAAGTAGGGACACGTTGAATTGGCTTCTGGCCTGCATGGTTGACGGCTAAAGTCGAATCGGCTAGGTTGTGCCCGTCCTCGTGAGGCTTCGCATTCTGCTGGTTTGGCTGTTGCTGTAGGAGGTTCGATTGAACTTCGGTCGCCCGGTTCTCATCCTTGTCCTGTCTGTCGGTCTCACCCTCTTCGCCTGGTCCGCCAAGGCGGCTGATCCTACGTTCGATCAGACGGCCCGGTACATCCTGGAAATCGTCAAGGCGTTTCGCACGGCCTATGTGCTGGACGTGGTCGAGCATCTGAGGGAAAGCGGGGTCGTGCCGAAGGAAGACTGGCAGAAGGATTCGCACTTCATGCCGCTTCCGGCTCAATTTGTGAAATCGGCTGCCGCGCAAGTGAACGGGTTTGAAATGGGCTTGATCGGCCTGAGCCCGCTCAATCCTGCGAATCGTCCCAGGACTCTTGCCGAAAGCGATGCGCTCGTTCAGTTGGAGAAGAATCGCGATGTGCGCGTGCTCAGTTTCGTGGACGGTGATCAGTTCAAAGCCATCTCGGCGGATCTCGCGATCGTTCAGTCCTGCGTGGATTGCCATAATCAGCACCCGCAGGCGCCACGCCAGAATTTTCGCCGCTGGGATGTGATGGGCGGCATCATCGTCCGTCTCAATCGGAATGCCTCGCCGGAAGGGCTCCCTCTGGGACCGGAGCCGTCCAGACGGCCAGTGGGACCGATCGAGCGGGCGATCCCGAATCCGACGGTGCCTGCTCCCTGGGTTCGCTAACAATTCCGCCTATCGCGCTTCATCATCACCGTGATCCTATGATACCGCCTGTGCTCATCCTGCCCGGCTTCGGTAACTCCGGGCCGCAACATTGGCAAACGCTTTGGGGCTTGCGCCATCCCGATTGGCAGCGCGTGGATCTGGGCCATTGGGACAATCCCGTCTGTGACGATTGGGTCCGCACGCTGGATGCTGCCGTGAAGGCCTGTCCTGCTCCTCCCGTACTCGTGGCCCATAGCCTCGCCTGTCTCCTGGTGGCCCATTGGGCGCAGCGCTCGACGCTCGTTCTGAAGGGCGCGTTTCTCGTGGCGGTGCCGGATCCGCAGAGCGAGTGCTTTCCTGCTACGGCTCGTGGATTTGAGTCTGTGCCGATGGAGCCCTTCGCCTTTCGGAGCCTGGTGGTCGCCAGCACGAACGATTCGTTCGGCTCGCTGGCCCATGCTAAAGACTGTGCGGATGCCTGGGGGAGCGCGTTCGTCGATATCGGCCAGGCAGGACACATCAACGCAGACAGCGGGCATGGGGCATGGGCTGAGGGCTATGCGCTGCTGCAACAATTCAGGGCCTAACAGGCTGCTGAAAATGCCCGCCAGCAGGGGGGGATGGCCCGGTGAGTCCCCTGTGCTCGCGCAACGCGCGGTCTCAGAAGACCCTCGTTGGACGCGCGCAGTGGGGGACTCATCCGGGCCATCCTAGGATAACGTAACGAGCAAGCTTGGAAGGACCATCGTTGATTGCTCGCCTGCGGCCTTGCTGGACGAACATTTTGAGCAGCCTGCGGGAGCGGGCTCCTGCTGTTTCCCATGCGCGGACCGACTTCGGTCGCATGAGACTGAAATGGTTTATTCCCGTTCATCTGAAGTAGAAGGCGGCTGTGTTCTGAGCCGATGGTTGTATTGATGCCCAAACCTGTTCGTCCGATTGTCGACAATAAAACTCGCTGTGGGTGGGTTGGGGCCAAGCCTCATTTCATTATCTATCATGACCAAGAGTGGGGCATGCCGATTCACGATGACCGGAAACATTTCGAGATGCTGATTCTGGAAGGCGCGCAGGCCGGCCTTACTTGGGAAACGATCTTGCTGCGGCGGGAAGGTTATCGGAAGGCATTTGCGAAGTTCGACCCGAAGAAGGTGGCGCGATTCACGGCGAAGAGGAAAGCCCTGTTGCTCAAGAATCCCGGGATCATCCGCAACCGGCTCAAGATCGATTCGGCTGTGACCAATGCGCAGGCCTTTCTTGCGGTCCAGGAGGAATTCGGTTCATTCGATGTCTATGTCTGGTCATTCGTCGGCGGTGAGCCGATCGTCAATCGCTGGACCAGGATGGCAGAGGTGCCCGCCACGAACGCAGTCAGCGATACACTTTCGAAGGATCTCAAGAAGCGCGGGTTTCGTTTCGTCGGCAGCACGATCATCTATGCCTATCTGCAAGCGGCAGGTCTGGTGAACGATCATGCGAGCGATTGTTTTCTGCGCGCGCCATCTGTGTGAAACGTAGGACTGCCGAGCGCTCTTCTTCCGAAACGTTTCACGCTTTACGTTTCACGTTTCACGAACAAAGGGGCGTGCCGGGGTTTGATCTCCGGCACGCCCCTGTGAGGGACCGGCCTCCCTTCTCTGCTTCTCCTCCTGTGTTACGCCGCGGTGCGATAGACCCACCGGGCATTGTTACGGTTCATCTCTGCCATCGCTTTCCGCTCCCGCAGCGATCCGGCCATCGTGAGTCCTCCGAAAAATACCGCGGCTAATCCGAGCGCGGCTGCAATCAGGACGCCCATCGGGACCTGCGGCAGGGAGGCTGTGTCCTGAGAGGCCACCACTGCCGGTTTGGCCTTGGGCTCTGCTGCGGCGAGCAGCTCGATCCGATCCGCCAGGGCCCCGGTGCGAACGGCTGCGGTGATTAAGCTGGCCAGTTGATATTGGTTCGCGGCCCGGCTTTCTTCGCGCGTGGCTTGCAGATGCGTCATCTGCAGAATCGCGCTACCCAGCTGCTCCTGGATCGACGCGCTCAGGCGTCTGTAGTTCTGGGCCGCTTCGACAATCCCGCGCCCAAGCGTCGCCTGCCAGGTCGAGGCAAACTCGATATCGCGCCGCTGCGCTCTGGCGTCGCTTCTGTGAATCATGAGGCTGTTGTATCGGGAGCGGTATCGATCGGCAGACAACAGCCCACTCTGAATGCCACGTTTTGTGAAATTCACGATCTCCCGGCCCATGACGGTCTGGATGCGGGCTGCATGATCGTCCGGGACGGTGATTGCGTCGCGGCGGACCGCTCCGAACGGTCCGCCGGGGAGGGATTCCAGATTCTGCTGGGCCAGGGTCGCCTTGTTCCACAGGGCGATGGCACCTGCCATGCCCTGGCTGGTTCGGCGCTCCAGGAGTTCACGCTCGACGATGGCTTGCCCGAGCGCTGGTTGGAGCATGGCCATGCCGGCCAGCATCTCCGTCGATTGCTCAATCGGCGTATACGAGATCGGGGCGACCTGGAATGTTCCCGTGGCTGCGACAAAAAACAGGAGTGCGCCGAAGACGATGGCGCACATGCCCACACCCACGATGACATCGATGGTGGTGTATTTGTAGGACATAACGACCTCCTGGTTGTCTCGGGCCATTCGGCGAGCGGTCAATTTCCGCGGGTCGTCCAGCTCGAGTGACGTAATACCGCGTTGAGTGAGTGACGGCGGACTTGTTCGGTCCGTTCTGTTGAATGAGGGTGCGAGAGACGGGGATGCTGTGAGCGCGTGACGGAGCGTGCGCGCAGGAGTTCCCTCGCGAGACAAGCGGGCTATATCGTTGGAAAGTGCGCGATTAGTACGAAGGTTACAACTGGCAGGGTCGCACCGTTGGATCTGTTTCCCAAGGAGGACCATGGCTACCACCTACTACCATGAGGCGGTTCGACAGGACACCTTTACGTTACGCTTGGGCCATAACCCCGTCAAGAGGGGAAAAGGTGAGGCTGGTGGCAGGCTGGCAGAGGCCGTGGCGTTCGTGAGAGGTGAGACGTGAAACGTCCGAATCGGAAAACGAACGACGCGTCACGAGATACGCTTCACGAGTCTCGAAAGCGACGAGGTGGATGAGAGAATTTCTCTTGCGGCATTTGCGCCGGCGATGCCCATGACTCCTCCGCCTGGATGGGCTGCGGCTCCACAGAGGTAGAGCCCTGTGATCGGGGTGCGGTAGTTGGCGAATCCCGGCACAGGCCGGCAGGCAAAGAGCTGATTGAGCGTCATGGCTCCTTGAAAGATATTCCCGCCGGTCAGATTGAAGGTCCGTTCGAGATCGAGCGGCGTCAACACTTGCCTGGCGAGGACGGAGCGCTGAAAGTTCGGCGCATAGTCGTTCAGGACGGCGAAGCAGCGATCGGCGAAACTTTCACGCAGATCGTCCCAGGTCGCGCCACGCAATTTGTAAGGGGCGTACTGCACGAACATCGACATGAGATGTTGGCCGGGCGGGGCCACGGTGGGATCGACGACCGAGGGGATCGTGCATTCCAGAATGGGCCGTTGCGACGGCTGCCCATATTTCGCCTCGTCGAAGGCCCGCTCGATGTAATCCAGGTCCGGGCTGATGTGGATGGTGCCGCGATGCTGTGGGCCTGGCTCCAGGCCAGGGCAGGCCAGAAAGTTCGGCAACTCACTCAGGGCCACATTGATTTTCAGCGACGCGCTTTCGTAATTGATGCGGCTGACGGCCTCGGAGAATTCTGCTGGAAGCTGCTGCGCGTCCAGCAAACGGGTAAAGGTCACCTGCGCATCGGCATTGCTGGCCACGACCGGCGCGTGACAGTCCTCTCCGTTGGCGAGGGAAACGCCCAGGACCCTGCCGTCCTTGACGAGGATCTTTGCCACCTCAGATTCGCAACGGATCTCGACCTTCAGATCACGGGCTGCTGCCGCTAATGATTGCGTGATTCTTCCCATGCCTCCCTGCACATAGCCCCAGACTCCTCGCTTTCCGTTTGTCTCACCCATCACATGGTGGAAGAGGACGTAGGCGGTGCCAGGCGTCGAGGGAGAAGCCATCGCGCCGATGATGGCATCGGTCGCGAGCGTCGCCTTGAGCTCCTCCGATTCAAACCAGCGATCCAGAATCTGCCTGGCCGGGGCGGTGAGAATTTCAAAAGCTTCGCTCATGGCTGGCCCCATGGCTTGAAACGGCTTGCCCGCTTGATAGAGCGTCCAGAGGTCTCGCAGTCCTGGATTTGCCAGATTGGGCGGGCTCATGGTCAGCAGCGGTTCGAGGACCGTGGCCATCCGTTCGAGCATGGCCTCGTACGCCGGATAGGCGTTCGCGTCCTTGAGGCTGAACTTGGCAATCTGTCGATGGTTCAGTGCCGGATCGGGACCGAGCAAGAGATGGCGGCCATCGGGGAAGGGCGTGAAGGAGGAGGGATTACGTTCCAGAATTTTCAGCCCGTAGGATTCAAGGCCGAGATCCTTGATGATCTCCTTGCGGAAGAGGCTGTTCACATACGACGCAGTGGAGACCTTGAAGCCGGGGAAGGTTTCTTCCGTCACGCAAGCGCCGCCGACGATATAGCGTCGCTCCAGCATCAGCACCTTCCAGCCAGCCTTGGCCAGGTAGCAGGCAGTCACGAGTCCGTTGTGACCGGCACCAACGATGATCGCGTCGTAGTTCTTCTCTCTCATGCTCACTCACCAGGCTGCTGAAAAAAGCCGGCAGCTTCGTTCTCGGCTCATCGAAATCCTCAACGTACCCCTGAGGGTACGCCTCCGGTTTCGACTCGCCTGCGGCCTTGCTGTCGGCCTTTTTGAGCATCCTATATGCAGTTATCTGTTGGGTCTGCGCCTGCAGTGTACCTGACTCAGTTATGAACATGAAGTGGAGCCATGCCTGTGTCGCGAGAGGGGCGAGGTGGGTCGTCCCTACTGAGCAGAAATCTCGGACGAGCTGACGAAGTATTTGCGGTAGCCGGTCACCTTCTCCAGGTAATGGCGGGTTTCTTCGTAGGGCAGGTGCTGGTGTAATTGGGCGTAGACGCCGGATGGCTGAAGGCTGTTGATCTGGTTGACGGCAGCCGTGCGGTCGCGTGAGAAGGTGCGGAACACGTTGCTCGGACCGGTGTTGTAGGCGGCGATCACGCAGTATTCGCGCGACACGTTGTGTGTGACTGGCTCCAGCTGATTGAACATCAAGACATTCAAATAGGCGGCGCCCAGCTCGACGTTGTTGGCCGGGTTGAAGAGGTAATCCCGCGAGGGGGACACGTCCTGGCCTTTCGCTTTGCGGTAGGCTTCGCGTCCTCCGCTGGTGGGGACCAGTTGCATGAGCCCATAGGCCGGAGCCGAGCTGACGGCAAAGGGATTGAAGTTGCTCTCGGTGCGGATGATGGCGAAGACCAGGCTGGGGCTGATGTGATATTGCTGCGCGAACTGGTGAACCAGCGTCCGGTATTTGTCCGCCTGCTTCACCGCAAGATTGGGCACCATCGCAATTTTGACGAAGTGGGCCGTCTTCTTGGTCCCCTCCTGGTCGATCGCCCTGGTGGCAGATTTCTTTTCAAGGAGATAGGTCGCGAAGGACTCCGCTTCTGTCGGCGTGCGCACCGGTTTATTCTGCTGATCGTGGACGAGGTCGAAGAGGTAGGGGGCCTTGTCGCCGGTGAGGACGATTTCTTTGTCGGAAAATAAATCGACCGCTCGGGGATCTTCCGGGGTCAGGATCGTCGTGACCACGGCATTCTTGAGACTGCGCTGAGGGTCTTGCTCGTCCAGCGTCTCGATCAGGATCTCGCCCGCATCGAAGTCGACGATGGCCCGACTCTTATAGTTCTGCGTGTACTTCACATATTTTTTCTGCTCGGGGAGTTTGACCTCTTCCTTGCCCCAGGTCTTTCCGACATTCACTCCGAGGGCGGTCAGGATGGCCTCTAGGTCTTTCTTGGCCTCCTGTAGGTCTTTGAGCAACGCATTGGGATTGCGCGCATATTGCTCAAGACGCTTCTTGGCGATCTGTGCCGGATCTTTTCCCTGAGCGAGATCGATGATGGTCTGGCCGGTTTGGCCCGTGGCGATTCGTTTTGCGGCACCGAGGGTTTGGTCGGTCGACTCACAGCCGGATGCGGTCAAGGCGAGGGTGACGATCAATAGTGAGGAGAGAGAAGCAGTCATGCGCATGGCTGCATTGTACAGAATTTAGTGCGGCCTGCAAGGCGACGGGTGCAGGATGCTGAAGCAGTCCGCCAGTTTCGTTCTCGGCTCATCGAAATCCTCAACGTACCCCTGAGGGTACGCTTCCGGTTTCGACTCGCCTGCGGCCTTGCTGGACGAACTGTTTGAGCATCCTGCGGGAGGGGCTAGGCCTGCGGTTGTCCGGCGGCCTCCGTCTGTTTGCCTTCGAGTTCGGTCCAGCGTGCATAGAGCCGTTCAGCGGCTGTCTTGGCTGCATCCAGCGCGGCGGATCGTTCTTGCAATGCTGTGGCATTGGAGGCGATGGCCGGATCTTCCACGGCGGCCTGACAGGTCGCGATGGTCTCTTCGGCCTGGAGGATGCGCTGTTCCATCTTTGCCCATTCCTTTTGCTCCCGATAGGAGAGGCCTGTCTTTTTCGCTTTCGGAGTCGAGTCCGACTCGGAGCGTGAGGCCTTGGAGGGGCGTGAGCTCGCCGCGCGGTTCTCTTCTGCCGCTTTTCGTTCTTGTGCTGATTCCCATTGCGCATAGTCGGCGAACCATTCGGTCTGGCCTGTACCGTCCAGCGCGAGCAACATGGTGGAGACGCGGTCCAGGAGCCATCGGTCGTGCGTGACTAGCATCAAGGCGCCGGGGAACTCCACCAGACTGTCTTCCAATACGTCGAGCGTCGGAATATCCAAGTCGTTCGTCGGTTCGTCCAGGATTAGGAGGTCGGCTGGCTGCAGCATTAGTCTGGCGATGAGGAGCCGGGCCTGTTCGCCTCCAGAGAGACGGGAGACGGGGAGATCCAACTGCTCCGACCGGAAGAGAAATCGTTTCGCCCAGGAGACGAGATGCACTTCGCGGTCTTGATAGACGACCGAATCGCCATAGGGGGCGAGGGCCCGGCGGAGCGAGATGGATTGGTCCAGCGATTCGCGGTGCTGTTCGAAGGTGACCACGCGCAGTTTGTCCGCGCGGGTGACGGTGCCTGAATCCGGCTTGAGGGTTCCAGCGATGAGCTTGAGCAGCGTGCTCTTGCCGCTGCCGTTCGGTCCCAGCAAGCCGATTCGCTGGCCCGGTCCGAGCAGCAGATCGAGGTTCGTGACGATCGGACGACCGCCGAGCGATTTGGAAAGTTGCGTGGCTTCGACCAACTGTTTGGATCGGCGTCCCGATGAGGTGAAATTGATGCCGGCCGTGCCAGGGTCTTTCCTGGATTCGGCGCTGCTCAATTCCTCGATCAAGCGGCCCGCTGAATCGATTCTCGATTTGGCTTTGGTCGTGCGGGCCTTGGGGCCGCGTCTGAGCCATTCCACTTCGCGGCGGACCCGGTTGGCCAAGGAGGCTTCATAGTTGGCTTGCGCATGCAGGGCTGCATCCCGCTGTTCCAGGAAGTCGCTGTAGTTGCCTTTGGCTTCGAATGCGCCGTTCGGATAGCTGCGATTGATCTCGATCATCCGCGACGTGACGGCTTCCAGAAAACGCCGGTCGTGGCTGACGACGAGAAAGGCGCGGGCTTCGGCTCGAAGTAATCGTTCCAGCCAGAGGATGCCTTCGACGTCTAAGTGGTTGGTCGGTTCGTCCATTAGCAGGACGTCCGGCTCCAGCATCAGTGAGCGGACGATGGCCAGACGTTTCTTCCAGCCTCCCGAAAGCGAGGCCGTGGACTGGTCTGCTGCGGGGAACTCGCCCAGGCTGAGGGCTGCGGCAGTGCGGCCGCTATGTTCATGGGGGTCCAGACCTTCGTCGATGAGGACCTGCGCGAGGACTTCTTCAATCGTATGGGCTCCGTCGAATAACGGTTCTTGCGGCACGTAGCCGACGCGGAGCTGCCGACGCATCGATCTGGTGCCCTCATCCGGTTCTTCGAGCCCTGCCATGATCTTCAGCAAGGTTGACTTGCCGGAGCCGTTGGGTCCCACCAACCCGACATGATCGCCTTCGGCTAACCCGACCGATAGATCCGAAAACAACGGTTTCACGCCGTAGGTTTTGGTGATGGACTCGCAGCTCAAGAGAATTGTAGGTGGCATAGCTCTAGTGTCCGAATGGATAAATTAACCGAATCTGCTAGTGAACGATCGGGCAGGACTATTCAGGCCAGGCTGGATCGCGAAGAGTACAGTGTACGGGTTGGGGGGCCGAACTACAAGGGGGGGCTGGCAGGGAGCGGCCAGGTGCCCTTCACTGCTCGCGCAGAACGCGCACGATCAGAATGTGCTCGTTCGATGCGCGCAGTGAAGGGCAGCCTCGGCCACTCCCCTAAAGAGAGGTGTGGAAGATCGGAAGGCCCTCGTTGGACGTGCGCAGAGGTTCGTCTGTCTGGGTGGATGGTCTTTCTGGTCCTTCCGGATGAATTTCAGATCTGCCAAACCAGATAGACGAGATGAACCAACCTTCGTTGGGTGTGCGCAGTGAAAAACACGAGGCCGAGCGGGAGGTTGTCCCGCTCGGCCTCGTGAGCACTATCGTGCGGAACTACTTGGCTGCGACGATTTCGAGGAGTTCGACTTCGAACACCAGGGTCGAGCCCGGCTTGATCGTCGGGGGCGCGCCCTTGTCGCCATAGGCCAGATTCGAGGGGCAGGTCAGCTTACCCTTGCTGCCGACCTTCATCAGCTGCACCCCCTCGGTCCAGCACTTGATCACTTGGTTCAAGCCGAACGTGGCGGGCTCGCCGCGTTTGACGGAACTATCGAACACGGTCCCGTCGGTCAGGGTCCCGTGGTAATGCACCTTGACCGTATCCGTGGCTTTCGGGGTTGCGCCTTTGCCTTCTTTGATCATCGTGAGGATCGCGCCGGACTCGGTTTTCTTGGCGCCATGCTCTGCTGCGGCTTTCGCGAGGAAGGCGGCTCCGGCTTTCTTCTCCGCGTCTGCAACGACTGAGGCGCGGGCCTGCTGCAGGAGTTGAATCTTCGGGCCGAAGGTCTGGAGCTCCACTTTCGGGGTCTTTTTGAAAACGCCGTCGGTGATGCCGGACTTCACGAGCTCAAGCTCGGACTCGTTCAGGTTGAAGACGCCGAGCGATTGGCTGATGGCTAAGCCCAGGGCGTAGAGGGTTTTTTGTTCATCGTTCGCGGGCTCTGGGGTGGCGGCAAAGGCCGCAGAGGTTCCCAGGCTGAGCACGGCAACTAAACAGGAGACAACGAAGCGCATGAGCTGTCCTTTCTTTATGTGTGACGGCGATGGACCTGATATCGCAAGCCCTGGAGTGCTGTAGGGTAGCGCGATGTCACTGCGCGGCACAATAGTTTTTCCGTAACCGGCTAAACACATGAACGTGGATCGGTGGCTGCGTCTTATCCTTTCGGACGTTGCGCCAATGCAGCAGCCTCGCTAGAATCCGGCCACACCTCCATCTGAGCTATGTCATGATTCTTGGATTCGTCATTCTCTATCTGCTCCTGTCTGTGGGGATCGGTCTGGCTGCCGCCAGGCGGGTCCATAACACGAAGGATTTTGCGTTGGCCGGCCGGAGCTTGCCTTTGCCGGTCGTGATCGCCACGGTCTTTGCGACCTGGTTCGGGGCAGAGGCGGTGCTCGGAATCTCTGCCACCTTTGTGAAGGACGGGTTGCGCGGCGTGGTGGCCGATCCCTTCGGGTCGAGCCTTTGCCTGATCCTGGCCGGGTTGTTCTTTGCCCCCCGCTTCTACCGGATGAATCTCCTGACCGTCGGCGACTTCTATCGGTTGAAGTACAACCGCACGGTCGAGGTGCTCTGTGCCCTCTGTATCGTGGTGTCTTATCTCGGGTGGGTGGCGGCGCAGTTTAAGGTGTTGGGCTTGGTCCTGAACGTGGTGACGGAGGGGGCCGTGAGCCAGCCGGTCGGGATGGTGATCGGCGCGCTGATCGTCCTGACCTATACGACCTTCGGGGGCATGTTCTCCGTCGCGATTTTGGACTTCGTGCAAATCTCCGTGATCATGGGAGGCCTGCTCTATATTACGTCGGTCGTCAGCGGTTTGGCCGGAGGGGTGGAGGCGGTGATCAGCCATGCGGCTCAGGCAGGCAAGCTGGAGTTCTTCCCCAGTGCCACGGCTGCGGCCTGGATTCCCTTTATCGGCGCCTGGATCACCATGATGCTCGGATCGATTCCCCAACAGGACGTGTTTCAGCGCATCACTTCGGCGAAGGATGAACGAACGGCGGTGCGGGGCTCGATCCTGGGCGGGGTGCTCTATTTTTGTTTTTGTTTCGTGCCGATGTTTCTGGCTTATGCGGCCACGCTGGTCGATCCGACGACGTTCACTAGTCTTTTGGCCGAGGATTCTCAGCTGGTGCTGCCGACCTTGATCCTGCGTCATACGCCGGTCTTTGCGCAGATCGTGTTTTTCGGGGCGGTCCTTTCGGCGGTGATGAGCTGCGCGAGCGCGACGTTATTGGCGCCCTCTGTGATGTTGAGCGAGAATGTGATCAAGGGGCTGCTGCCTCAGCTGAGCGACTGGGAGTTGCTGCGGGTCATGCGGCTGGTGGTGGTGGCCTTTGCTGCCCTGGTCCTCATCATCGCTCTGAGTTCCAGTGCCAGCATCTATCAACTCGTGGTGAACACCTATAAGGTGACGCTGGTGGCGGCCTTCGTGCCTCTCTGCGCCGGGCTCTTTTGGCCCCGCGCGACGACGCAGGGAGCTTTGTGCGCCCTCGCGGCCGGCTTGATGACTTGGCTGGGGCTGGAACTATTCGGTCCGTCCGATTCGATCTGGCCTCCGCAACTGGCCGGGCTTCTCGCGGCTGCGGCTGGGATGGTGGTCGGTTCGCTTCTGCCTCAGAAGATCGGAGTGCATGGCTGATCAAAAACCTGTGCGATGGGTGACCTATGCGAGCCTGGCCTTGGGAGGCCTCGCCGCTACATTGTGTTTTGCCCTCCTGCTGTATGGCGCCTATCTCGCGACCTTTCTCGAACTGCCCAAGAGCGATGCCCATCCGCCTCTGCGTCTCTACAGTGGTCCCTTTCTCCTGAAGCCGGATCTTTCGCTGACGCACAGCCGCTTGCTGGAGCGGTTGCAACGGCTGGGCTATCGGCAGGTGACAGGGCCGGTGCAGTCCCCCGGCGACTATCAGCTGACCGGTCAGGCCCTCACGATCTATCTCCACGAACAGCCTGAGAATCAGGTCGGGGCGACGATGGTGCGGTTGCCGCTGGAGCAGGGGCGTGTGACGGCGGTCCTGTCTCCGTTGGATGGTACGTCGCTCTTTCCCATCTATCTGGAGCCGGAGCTGCTCAGCGGCGTCCGGGGCGAGTCGCGCCAAGTGCGCGAATGGATTCCCTTGGCGCAGATCCCCCCGCAGATCATCGAGGCGGTCCTGGCCATCGAAGACAGCCGGTTCTATTCCCATTTCGGCATCGATCCGGTTGCCGTTGGGCGGGCGCTCTGGATCAATGTTACCAAGGGTGGGGTGGTGCAGGGCGGCAGCACGATCACGCAGCAGCTGGCGAAGAATTTGTTTTATTCGCCGCAGCGGACGATGGGGCGAAAGGTCAAGGAGGCGATGGCGGCGCTGGTCCTGGAAGTGAAGTATACAAAACAGGAGATCCTGGAAAGCTATCTGAACGAAATCTATCTGGGGCAGGCGGGATTCGTGTCGCTCTATGGGGTGCGCGAGGCGGCCCATCGGTATTTCGGTAAAACGCTGCAGGAATTGACGGTCGAAGAGATCGCGATGATCACAGGTCTGATCAAGGGACCCAATAGCTATGCGCCGACGAAACATCCGGAGCTGGCGAAGCAGCGGCGCGATGTCGTGTTGCGGCGCTTGAGAGAGACCGGTCTCCTGACGGAGGAGGCCTGGGCTCGCGCGGCCCAGGCGCCGCTGCGCGTGGCTCCGTCGGAAGAGGTCCTGACCGATGCACCCTACTTCGTCGATGCCCTGCTTCGGGAGGTGGAAGAGGTCGGGGTGGTGCCGTTGCCGGAGGGGTTGCGGATCGAGAGCACGCTCGATCCGATGATCCAGCAGGCGGCGACCGAATCGTTGGCAAAGGGGCTGGCGACGTTAGAGGCCACGCATCCCCATCTCAAGGGTTCGACGGAGCCGGTGCAGGGGGCGGTGGTGGTGCTCGATCCCAAGACCGGGTCCGTGCTGGCGTTGGCCGGAGGGAGGAACTACCGGCTGAGTCAATTCAATCGCGCCGTGCAGGCGCGACGGCAACCGGGCTCCCTCTTCAAACCCTTCGTCTACCTTGCAGCGCTGGAAGCGGCGCGTGAAGGGCAGGCCGGCCATCTGACCGTTTCGAGTCTGTTGGCGGACGACCCGATGACCTTTAAGTCCGAGGCCGGTTCCTGGTCGCCGCAAAATTACGACAAGCAGTTTCACGGGCAGGTCACGGTGCGGACCGCGCTGGAACAGTCATTCAATGTGCCGGCCGTGTGGGTGGCCAAGGCCGTAGGGACCAAGCCGATCGTGCAGCTGCTGCATCGTCTGGGTGTGACGAGTCCCATCGGCCAGGACCTTTCGTCGGTGGCCTTGGGGAGTTCGTCTGTGTCGTTGCTGGAGATCACGTCCGCCTATGGCACGATCGCCAACGGAGGGATTGCGGTAAAGCCGACCCTGGTGCGTTCGACGAGAGACCGGCAGGGAGCCCTCGTCTGGAATCCTGTGCCGGATCGATTGTTGGCGACTTCGCCTCAAGGGGCCTACGTCTTGACCTCCCTGCTCGAAGGGGTGATCCAGCGGGGGACTGCGAACAAGGCCAACGTGCTGGGACTACAGGGCGCGGTGGCAGGGAAAACCGGCACCACCGACGGCTATCGGGACGCCTGGTTCGTTGGCTATACGTCCGATCTGGTGATCGGGGTCTGGGTCGGGTACGACGATGAACGGCCGTTGCGGCTGACAGGATCGCAGGCGGCCTTGCCGATCTGGATGGATCTCGCGCGGCGGGTGATCCCGCCCAACGTCCCTTCGTTCGCGATGCCGCCCGGTGTGGTGACTCGCAACATCGACCCCAAGACCGGGCAGCTGGCGACATTTCGCTGCCCTGAACAGGTGTCGGAGGTGTTTATCGAGGGGACGGAGCCCACCATCTATTGCGAGGTGCATGGAGGGGGAATATGGGAGCGGCTCCGGCATACTTTTGGATTCTCCTAGGCCTCGCTGAGCCGAATAGTGTAAGCTTGGCGGTAATAATTCAGGTGTGAAGGGGGAGTGCCGCATGAAGAAGAGTGACTTTTCAGGAGATGACAACATTACCCTGTTGGCTAAAGGGGTCATCTTAAAAGGCGAGATCCATGTCGAGGGGACGGTGCGGATCGATGGCCGTCTTGACGGCGATATTGAGACCAAGGGACAGGTCATTGTCGGCGAGGATGGACTGGTGCAGGGCACGATTACGGCCGGTACGCTGATCAGCAGCGGGCGCATCAAGGCGAAGGTGATGGCGACGGAGTCCGTGCAGCTGATGAAGACGGCGACGTTGATCGGGGAGGTCCATACGCCGGCGCTCATGATGGAAATGGGCGCCAAGCTCCAAGGTATGACGGACATGGGGGTGACCTCCTGGTCTGAGGAGCTGCCGAAGTTGCCGGGTGGCGTCCGTGATCTGTCCGCGCACAGGGCCAAGCAGGTCGTGGTGCTGGACAATAAAGATTCCCGCGGTGAAGGGTACCGATAGGCTCCTCGTATTTTTTCTGTTCCTGCCGAACTCATGACACAGCCGCAGATTTTTACCGCCGTATTTTTCGCTCTCCTTCTGCTGCTTCTCTACCAGATCGCGCTGATGTTTCAGCCGTTTCTCTTCCCGATGCTGTGGGCGGTGATTCTCGCGCACATGACCTATCCGGTTCACGTGCGGTTGACCGCCCGCTTGGGGGGGCGCGACGCCCTCTCCGCCTCGTGCCTGACCCTGGGGGGCTTGGTGATGGTGGTTGCGCCGGTGTTGCTGATGGCGGTGTTGCTAGTGCAAGAAGCCGTCGGCGCAGAGCTGGCGGTGCGGGCATGGATCGATGCCGGCGGTATTCAGCGTCTGCCGGCGCAGCTCTCGACGGTGCCGGTGGTCGGAGGCCTGTTGCAGGATGTGCTCGGGCGCTATCTCCTGAATCCTAACGCGCTGGAAGAATTGGTCCGGTCGAGCGCGCAAGTGGTCTCTGGTTTTTTCGTCGATCAATTGAGCAGCCTGCTGAAGAACGCCTTTGTTCTGGTCAGCGACTTTTTCATCATTCTCTTTACCCTCTGGTTTCTGTACAAGGATGGCCGCCGCTGGCTCTGGTTCCTCTATGAGCTCGTTCCGCTCAACGACGCGCAGAAGCAGAAGATTTTCGCGCGGCTGGATATCACGGTCCGCGCCGTCGTGAAGGGCGTACTCTTGACCGCCATCGTCCAGGGCTTGCTGGCCGGCGCAGCCTATGCGGTGCTGGGAGTGCCTTTTGCGGCGGTACTCACCGCGCTCACGATCCTCTTTGCGGCGCTTCCGGTCGGCGGTACGGCGCTCGTGTGGGGGCCGGTCGTCCTGTATTTGTTGATGGTCGGGTCAGTAAGCAAGGCGCTGGTGATGTTGGCGTGGGGAGTTGGCGTGGTCTCGACCGTCGATCAGATCCTCCGTCCGTGGCTCATCGGCCAGGACATCCAAATGCCCGCGCTCTTTCTCGTGTTCAGCATTCTCGGCGGGTTGGCTCTCTATGGCCTGATCGGGCTCTTCGTCGGGCCGATCCTCATGAGCATCCTGATGACAGTGATTGCCATCTACCGTGAGGAGTATCAGCAGGCTGAAACTCCTCCACCGGCTGGGCCTGCTACACCCTCGTAGCTCTCGGCTTTCACGAAGGCTTCCACTTAAACCGAATATCCAGGCGAGTGGCGAGAGGCTATAGGCCTCGCCCTCAGAACCGCTGTCCGTCCTCTTGCCCCTGGGCCCTATGCCTCTTGCCTAAATGTGTTATTCCAGCGGAATGGTGATCGTGATTCCACCCATGACATCGTTGAGCTTGAAGTCCCGCTTCGGGCTGAGCCGATGGTTGTTGTGACAGCTGACGCAGACCGGTGAGATCGCGAGGTCTGGATAGATGGCTTGAAAGTACTGCTTGCGCCCACTGGTCACGATCCCCGTGACCGGCCAGTCGGGATTCTTGCTGAGAGACTCCAACGCGCTCCGTTCCAGGTCGCTCGCCGGAGCGTTGCGCCGATAAATCGGCCAGAGACTGATCAGCCGATAGCGGATCCCGCTTCCGCTCTCGGCTGCCAGTTTGCTCGAATGATGGAGAAACTGGGCTGGCAACATGAGCGCGTTCTCCTGCTCCCAATGTTCAGACGCCATGATGACACCTTTTTCTTGAAGCCGATTGACGATCTCCGTTGTGTAGACTGTGCGGTCGGCCTTGATGACGGCATAGACATACGCCGCCACTTTCTCCGGCGGGATGCCGGCCGATGCGGGGCGTTCCTTGGCGGACAGTATGTCAGGCCCCCACCATAGCCCACACACTAGGAGGATGAGGGCTGTTGCGTAGAGCGAGCCGTTGATTCGGTACATGAAGCCTCCTGTGGGGGTAGCAGAAGAGGGATCGCCGGAAGGGTGATGCTGCAGGTGGTGCCGCTCCCTTCCTGGCTCTCAATCCTGATCTCCCCTCCAAATCTCTTGATGATGCGGTGCGCCACGGTCAGGCCGAGCCCTGATCCCTCGCCTTGCTCCTTGGTGGTAAAGAACGGATCGAACAGTTTTGATAAGTATTGTTTCGGAATGCCGGGGCCGGAATCGGCGATGGTGATGACGATAGAGCTATCGGTGCGGGAGGTCGAGAGACGTAAGGTCCCTCGGCCCTTCATCGCCTGGATGGCATTCATCAACACGTTCGTGAAGGCCTGTCTGAGTTGGTCTGGGAGCGCCAGCACACAGCTGTCCCCCGCATAGGTTTTCTCGATCGTGAATTCTGAAGGATTGAGGTTGCCCGTGAGGGTATCGAGGGCCTGGTCGAGTTCCTGTTCGAGGTGCACCGGTTGCCGCTGGTCCGATGACTCGCGGCTCGTGACTCCGGTAAAGTCTCGAATGGTCGCGGCCATGCGGCGGCCATGCTGGACGATGTCGCGGGCGTAGGATTTGGCGCGATCGAGATTGGCTTCTTCTCCAATGGCTTCTCCCAGTCCGAGAATGCCGAAGAGCGGATTGTTCAATTCATGTCCGATCCCGGCTGTGAGGGTCCCGAGGCTGCCGGATTTTTCGGACTGGATCAGTTGCTCTTGGAGCCGGCTGGCGTCCGTCGTGTCCCTGAAGATCAGGCCGATCCGGTCTTCCTCCTGATTCCCTCCCGCCAGGTGGAACCATTGATAGTGATACCGCCGGGGCCCAATCTGAATTTCTTGCTGGCTGCCGGCTTCTGCCCCGTCCGCCGTCGGGCGTAACGGGTCACGGATCGTGCTGCGGACGGCGGCCTCTTCAGTCACCGCGGCGACCGCGGCATTCTCTCCATTCCGTACACGTGTGAATTCTGTTCGGAGCCGCTCTCGTGTTGCGGTATCGACGGGGAACAGATCAAACAAGGGGACGTCGTGGCTCCCATTCAGGATGGTTTCAAAGGAGCCTCGTCCGACTCGATTGATGTACCGCACCTGCTCGTTGTGATCGACCATGACGATCGGGGTTGGAACGGCATCCAGGATCTGGTCCGTTGAATGGAGCAGGGACTCCACTTGTTGGGTTTTGATGGTCACTTGATCGGTCAGGCCCGCAAAGGCCGCTTCCAATTGGTGATTCATGCGGTTGAATTCATCGGCCAGGTCCTGGATCTCATCGCCGGTCCGAATGTCGATGGGCTCATGCAGTTCACCGCGCCCGACCAATTGCGCCGCAGCCTGTAATCGGCGCACCGGCGTGACGATCCGATTGGCCGCCAGGTAGCCGAGGGCCGCCATCAATCCGACGGAGACCAGACTGAATAGGGCCATCCAGGTGAGGAAGTGATGGATCGGGGCAAAGAGTTCGTCGGAGGCTTGCCAGACGAAGCTGTGCCAGGAGCCTTTGTCCAGCGCGCCGTTGGTGGCGCGGCTGGTTTCCGGCACGGGGGCGAATCCGATAATCGAGGTGGAGGTCCCCCCGTGGCCATCGCTTGGCGCACTGATCCAGCCTGGGTGCAGGGGCGTGACGAGGGGAATGAGCTGTGCATCGGAGAGCGGGAGGCCGGTCGGCAGAATGGGGCAGCTGATGACGATGCCGCGATGGTCGATCAGCATCACATGCCCGGTCTTGCCGAAGCGAATGGGCGCGAGCGAGGGCGAGAAAAATTCCTTGGCGTCGATCACGCGATGGATCACGCCGATGGCTTCATACCGGATGCGATCCATAATGGGCAGCGAGATGCTGATGACATAGGTCTGGACGCGTTCGTCGAAGTGCACGTCTTCGATGAAGAGCTGGCCGACCCCGCGATGGAAGGCGCCGGTCCACCAGGCCTGGTCTTTGTTGGCAATGGGAGGCAGGGTGGTCAATGACGCGACCAGGTGGCCCTCCATGTCGGTGATATACAACAGTTTGGTGGCAGACCGGACGACTTGCGGAATCAGTTGGTCGGCTTCGCTCTTGGCTCCCGAGAAATATTCCTGAATGAGGCCGGCCATGTGGCTGCCCGTAATGGCCTGGACTGTTGCGGGATTTTTGGCTTCCCAGCCTTTCTTGAGCCCGTCCATTGCGCGGCGGCGTTCATCCTCCGTCATGTTTAGCAGGGCATCGCGCCGTTGCTCCAGCTCACGGATGATGGCAGGGTCTGCCGCAATCCGTGAGGTTCGTGCGACTTCATCCGACATCAGGAGGTCGACTTTTCGCGCCGTCTCTTCGGCCAGGGCCTTGAAGTTTTCGCCGTTGACGGTCTGGATTTCGCGCGAGCCTTGCCAAAATGCGAGACCGAGACCCACGATGAGGGGCACGACTCCCACCAGCAACATGGCCAGAATCAGTTTGAGCTGGAGCCCCCACCTCGTTGCAGCGTGAGACGGGGGGCGCGTGGGACTCATGACGGACATCCTTGTTCTGCCGACACGGCCCTGGGGAAGGTCACGGTAAAGGTGGTGCCCTTATCGAGCATGCTCTCGACTGTAATCATGCCCTGCATTTTATTGACGATGGTTTTGACATTATAGAGTCCCAGCCCCGTGCCCTTGCCCGGGGCCTTCGTCGTGAAAAACGGCTCGAAAATCTCGGGGATTTTGTCCTGGGCAATGCCGTATCCCGTATCGGAGATTCGAATATTGACTTGACCGTCAAGGATCTGGGTTCCCAGCGTCAAGGTGCCGCCCACCTGCTCCATGGCATGGACCGCGTTCGTAATCAGGTTGACGAAGACGTGCAGGAGCTCATCCGGGTTGCCTTTGACGGCGGCGCCTGGCTCGTAGTTTTTGATCATCTCGATATCGTGGAAGCTGGAGGCATAGCGCGCGATTTTCAGTGCCTCGTCCAGCTTCCCGTTGAGAGAAATGAGCACGTCCTCATGGGGAGAGGCGCGCCGTGAGTAACGGGTGAGGTCCCGGCAGATGGCGCTCGTCCGTTTGACCGCCTCGATAATCTCCTGGGCTTGTTCGTGGACGGAAGCCAGGTCGCGTTCCTCAGCCAAGTTTTCCGCCAGGCCCATAATGAGCTGCAGGGGATTATTGATGTCATGCGCGATTCCCGCAGCGAATGAGCCGATGCCCGCGAGCTTTTCTGCCTGGAGGAGTTCAGCTTCGAGTTTGGATTCGTGCTGCACCAGTTCCCACAGCAGCCGGGAGGCCGATCCACTGAGGATGTCTGCAGTCGGAGGTTTGTGGGCGCGCAGGTACGTTTCCATCGCTGGATCGCCCGTGACATCCATGATCAGGCTCACGCCCTGGGCGCGGATGAGGGTTGGCACATCGGTGGTGACAGGAACGTGAAACTCCCGCGCTCGCTGCAGCCCTGGTGCGTCAGGGTCACGGTCTGCAATGCCGACGATCTCGATTGACGGGATTTGGTGCAGCAGATCCAGCAGCGCGCGGCCGCCTCGCCCCGCTCCAAGAATGGCGACCTTTGTCCGGTCGAAGCTGTCCATCCAGACCTCTTCCCTGTAGGAGGGTTGTGGCACTCTTGCCGAGGAGGGCCACAGCCCTCCTCGGCATAGGGGGACGGGGACTCATCGTTACAGCCGTGCAAGTTCCCGTTGTTCCATGGCCCGCGCAACGGCTGATCGCAGTTTCTCTCCCTCGACTGGCTTGACGAGATAATCTACCACGCCCTGCCGGAGAAAAGAGGCCGCCATATCTGTGTCCGGGAAGCCGGTCAGCACGATGAGCGGGACGTGGGGGTAGTTGCTTCGGAAGTAGGCAATCGCCTCGACTCCATTGATCTTCGGCATGCGAATGTCGCAGATGACGACGTCGAGGAGCAGCCGGTTTTCTCCGGAATTGATGGTCTCGATGGCCTTCTCTCCGTTTTCCGCCTCCAAGACTTCGTAGCCGGCCTTCTGCAAGGTCATCTTCACGACTTTGCGAATGTCCGGCTCGTCGTCCACTATGAGGACCCGCCCGTTGCACGCTTCTCCCGAGATGAAGAACCCGGATTTGAACTCACTCATGGCGCCCTCCTTGGTTGATGGTGAGATGTGCTGTCGTCTGGTTTATGTCCGTGCTCCTGTTTTAGGTGAATCGCAATCCGCATGCCAGCAGAGTTACATAGAAATGGCTCAGATTTACAGGAAAAGAGGAAGGTATCGTGATGCGACGTCGGCAGGCGTGGTGGTTATCCACCAGCATGTGCTGAAGTCCACCACCGGCATCATGGGCTGTGGAGCAAAAAAATGGATGGTCGATCTGGTCTGTCTGGTTCATCTGGTTGGTTTCGTCAGACCGGAAAGACCAGACAGACGAGATCGACCAGACAAACCACCGCCTGCCAGCTCTGGGCGCCTCGAATTGCCTTTCCTCCCGATGCTAAGGTATTCTGACCAAAATGAGATTGGAGCGGCCATGATTACGCCAGATGTCCTGACAGAGTATGTGCGCCGGATGATGCCGGATGCCGCAGTTACGGTATCAGACCGGACCGGCACGATGGATCACCTCAAGGTAGTGGTGGTCTCGACAGCCTTTGCAGGGAAGAACCTGCTAGATCGGCACCGCATGATCTATCAGGCGCTGGATGTCCCCCTGAAAGACGGGCGGATTCATGCGCTCGAGCTCACAGCTAAAACAACAGAAGAAGTCTAGGAGGCCGACCTATGGCAGAGCCCATTCAAGAAGAAATTAATAAGGAAGTCGCCGCACACAAGATTTTGATCTACGGCAAGGGCACTAAACAGATGCCGATGTGCGGGTTCACGCGAGAGACGATACAGTTTTTCGATAAGTACGGGTATCCGTTTGAGCTTATCGACGTGTTGTCTCAACCGGCCAAGCGGGAGGCGCTTTCGAAAATGACTAACTGGCCGACCCTCCCTAAGGTGTTCATCGACGGACAGTTCTACGGCGATACGGATATCCTGGACCCGATGGCAGCCAAAGGCGAGATGGAGCCGCTGCTGAAAAAAGCGTTCGGGAAATAGCAGAGTCGAAGAGAAGATCGGGAAGGGCGCCTGCCACACTCTCCTGCTCGCGCAACGCGCGGCCTCCGAAGGCCCTCGTTGGACGCGCGCAATCGAGAGTGAGGCAGGCGCCCTTCCTGTTTAGTTCAGGCAGCGGATGGGGAGGAGGAAAGAAGAGGGCGGTCCGGTCATCCCTTCCAGTTACCGCTTGGTTTCTGCCGGTGGCCAGTCCATTTCGGTTTGGCGGCCGCAGTAGAAGCAGCAGAGCCGGTAGCGTGCGCGCCGTCGTGGGTTGGGCAGGGAGATGAAGACGACCGGGGTGTCGTCAAAGGGGCAGACCGGTTGCTGATGCATCAGGTGCTCGTCTGCCATCAGTTCCAGTGAGGCGTTGTCCCAGGGTGGCGTGGCTTGTTCGTTCCCTGCAATCCGTTCTTTCAAGCCGCACCGTTCGCATTCGGCTTCATAGGTCTTGATCTTATCTGTATGTTGGGACAGATCCCTGCTGTGCATCGCTCCGTCGCATCCAGGCTTGGGACAGGTGAGATGCTCGTGTTGCAGTGCCTGAATGAATCGACTATGTGCTGTCAGTTCTTGCTCTGTTTTCATAGCTTCCCTATTCCTCCTTACTCTTCTTAGCGGGTGGCCTGATGTGCCCTTTGACTGCGCGCATCGAGCGAGCACTTTCTGCATGTGCGCGTTCTGCGAGCAAGAAGGGCACTCAGGCTACCCGTCATATTCCCCATGCCCCGCTAATTTGTATGTTGGCTCCATTTACGTAGCGCGCTTCGTCGCTGAGGAGATAGCGCACTGCCGCAACTGTGTCGTCTACCGTTCCAATGTATCCGGCTGGGATGCGTTTGGTCATGGCGGCGAGTTCTTCCAGCGGCGCACTGCCGGAATCGATGAAGCCGGGGGAAATCGCATTGACGGTAATGTTGTGCGGCGCCAGGAGCTTGGCTAGCGTGCGAGTCAGAATCAGTACGCCGGCTTTCGCGATGTAGTGTGCCGTGACGTCCGGCTGGGAAATCATCTGGTCTGCGTTGGCCATGCTGAAGTTGATGATGCGACCAGCCTTGCGGGCTCTCATGCCAGGAGCGACGGCTTGCGCGAGATAGAAAATGGGATGGAGATTGCCGTCGAACATTTCGTTCCAGCCTTCGACCGTTTCGTCGAAGAGGTTCACGCGATGGTAGGGGCCTGCGCCGTTGATCAGCGCATCGATCCGTCCCCACTGCTGTTCGACTTGCGCCACGAGACTTTTGGCCGCTTGGGGGTCCGACACGTTACAGCGAATCGAGAGGGCGCGACCGCCGAGTTTGGTGATGGCCTCGGCTGTGTCCGTGGCCTCTGCTTCGCTGGTGCGATAGCAGATGGCAACCGACCATTGTTGCGCCGCCAGGTCGAGCGCCATCCCTCGTCCGATGCCTTTGGCCCCGCCTGTGATGAGTGCCACTCGTTCTGCCATCGGTGATCCCTTACGTGGTCGGTGCTGCCGATTGTTTCGCTTAGCGAGTCTTGAGTCTGGTCGCGAGCAGCTGCAAGGTGCCGGCTGTTCGCATGGAGAAGATTCGGTCTTGCTTGGGTTTCTTGTCGTCCTCTTGGCATTCTGTGATGAGTGCCTGCAAGTCCGCGATCGTATCCACGTCGCGCCAGGCGGTGGTGAGTCCGACCGACAAACCCAGGGCCTTGGCCTTTTGTTGTGTGACGGCGAGTACTTGATCAGTGGACCAAGGCACTCCGGCAAAGAGTTGTTCTGCCGGCTGCGTGAGGCCGATGAGGTAGTAGCCGCCATCCAGGGACGGTCCCAAAACCACATCCGAGCGTCCCAGCATCGTGAGCGCCTCTTGATACACAGACAGAGGCAAGGTTGGGACATCGGTTCCCACGATGATCACTTGCTGGTAGCCTTTGGCGAAGAGTTCGGCAAAGGTGTGATGCATTCGTTGGCCCAGGTCTTCTCCTACTTGATCTAACAGGCGGACGCCCTGTCGTTCCTCCATAATTTTGAAGAAGACCAGCTCAGAGGACGGCGTGCAGGCCAGGTACCGATGGAACGGGATCTGAAGTTTCACGACGGCGAGTTTGGTCCGTTCCAGCATGTCGAGGACGAAGCTACCGTGCAGGGTGGCTGCCTCGTCAGGCGTCAGCGGCGGACAGAGGCGTGTTTTCACCTCGCCAGGGGTTGGAGCCTTGGCGAAGATGACTAAGGCCGTGCGAGTGGCGTCAGATAACGGAGAGGAAGGCTGTTTCATCATTTATCGAACCAATCTATACCATCGGTGAAGTGTGTGAGGACATACGCCTATCCAGTACAGGAATCGCAGTCTCCACATCAAGAGAATTGTCCGTAACGGTCCTTGCTGTTCCCAACGACGGAAGGAGGTGGTGACGGTTGAGGTCAGGGCTGCGGTCGTTCCCACTCGTTTGAGTCTGCGGGAGAAATCGATATCTTCCATCAAGGGCAGGTTGGCGAAGCCTCCCATCCGTTCGAAGATGGGACGACGTACGAACAGGGCCTGATCACCGGTGGCGATGCCGCTCAGTCTCGATCGCCAGTTCATCATTCCGCTGATGATGGTTCCCCACATCGATGGGTGATCGAAACGGACATCGAACCGCCCTCCTGCCATTTCTTGATCGGTCAGTACCGTTTCGATCATCGCTTTGGCGTTGTCTGGGAGCTGGGTGTCCGCATGGAGAAAGAGGAGGATCTCACCGCTACTGGCCCTTGCGCCTTCGTTCATCTGGCTGGCCCGCCCGCGGGGAGCGGTCAGCCATTGTACGGGACTGAGTGCTGAGGACTGAGCGCTCAGCCGGTATGATTCGACGAGTGCGGGAGTTGCGTCAGTGCTCCCTCCATCCACCACGATGAGTTCATCGAAGCCGAGGATAGCGGTGCGCGCCACGGTGGCCATGACCGTCTGCTCTTCGTTCAGCGTGGGGATGATGACGGAAATCGTCATCGCCATGGAGGTTAGGCAGGCTTCTTTGGTTCGTTAAACATAAAATACATGACCACGACGACCGTGACCCAAAACACCACTTGCTTGTGCCAGAAGAGGACTTCCCCATAATGGAAGAAGACGGCGGCAAGCAGAAGGGAGGCCCCGATGACACTGTAGCGGAGCGTCATGTTTTCGACGACCGCATTGGCCCACACCGCGACGCCTCCGAAGTAAATCAAGAGGGGGATGACGTCGATCTCGAATCCCCCGCTGATCGAGAGAAATACGTCCAGGAAGCCTAGGAAAATGAGGGCGGTGCCCACGATCATCCCGGCGACACGCATCTGGTTATCGCTGCCGGAGTCGTCCTCTGATTCTGGGCGCACCGGCTTGTTGGTTGGTTCTGGCTGCATGGTTCGCTGGTTCCTAGCTGTTCGTGAAATGTAAAACGTCCGAATGCGGAGCTCGATGCGCGTTTTGCCGGATGCTCAAACAGGCCGTCCAGCAAGGCCGCAGCGAGTGAAGGCCCGAAGCGTACCCCTGGGGGTACGTTGAGGGGCTGAACGAAGCGAGAACGAAGCTGACGGACTGTTTCAGCATCCGGCTATACCTTGAAATGTTTGCTCAGGGTCAACCCTTGGCGCTGATAGGAGGACCCGAGGGATGCGCCATAGAGCTGGCTGGGCCGCGCGAGCATCCTGTCGTATACAACCTTGAAGAAGGTTTGTCCATCATGGATCAGGAAGGGCACGTCGTGGGGGCGGACTTCCAGCACCACCTGGGTGCCGTGCAACTCGCCGTGGCCATATCCGAATCCCGGATCGAAAAATCCTGCGTAGTGGGTGCGCAACTCGCCACAGGCTGCTTCGAAGGCAACCATTTCCGCCGCATAGCCGGCCGGCACGCGAATCCGTTCTTTCGACGCGAGAATGTAAAACTCTTCCGGCTCCAGGAGGAGGCTGTCCTGGCGGTGGCGGTAGAGAGGCTCCCAGAAGTCGAGCGCCGCATAGTGGCCGATCTTCGACAGATCGATGACGTGACTGTTTTTCTTCGCGCGATAGCCGATGATCGGCGAGGCGCTCCGATCGTCTCCCTTCAGATCGATGCGGAGGAACAGGCCACGATCCGTTCGGAAGTCACGGGGAGCCAGCGCCTGTTTCGTGGGGAGATTGTGATAGAGCAGGGGTTCCCGCTTGTGGAGCGTCTGGAGCGACCGGTCCGGCACGGTGGCGTCGCCGCGCACGAAGCGGATTTGATTGAGCGCGTAGCCGGTCTTCACTTTGATCGTGAACGAGCGGGGAACGATTTCCAGATAGAGGGGGCCGGAATAGCCGGCTCTGATTTCATCGAACCCGGTGTTGAGATCCGTCACGACGCGGGTAAAGACGTCCAGCCGCCCTGTCGTGCTCTTGGGATTGGTCCGCGCCCGAATGGTCTTGGGTAAGGTGACTCGCTCCAGCAGCGGCACCAGATAGACATGGCCCTTTTCGAGAATGGCCCCCTCGGTCAGGTCCATCTCATACATCACGAGGTCCGATTGGTAGAAGTCCAGGACGTTGAGGCGGCTGGTGATCTCGGACAGTTCCGGCAGGAAGCTGCTGATCAACCGGTAGGCCTTGCGGCCGAGCCGCAGATCGAGACTGGCCGGCTGGATTTGCCGGTCTTCGATCGGCACGTCGACATGGATGGCGCCGCTCGCGATCAGCTGCTTAATCTGTTGGTAGGGCAAAATGCCCTGAGTGGATGGCGTGCTCACAGGTCGTCGTGTTCTCCATTGCTACAAGCGTTCAGTGAAGGCCCTGCGCTGACCATCGGCAGCTCGCGCGAGGCTCCCTGTTTCGGCTGAGGATAGTGGAAGGCCTTGCCCTCATAGTTTTTCAAGAGGACCCCATCGGCATCCATGTGCACCATATAGTCGCCGGGAAGCAAGGGAATCTTGCCGCCGCCGCCCGGCGCGTCGATGACGAAGTGGGGGATCGCCATGCCGCTGGTGTGGCCCTGCAGCGACTTGATGATGTTCAGGCCCGTTTCGACCGTGGTGCGGAAGTGATTGGTGCCCTTGGTCAGGTCCGCCTGGTAGAGATAGTAAGGTTTGATGCGGGCGAGCAGGAGCTGATGCATCAACCGTTTCATGATCTCCGGGTCGTCGTTGACGCCTTTGAGCAGTACGGTTTGCGCCCCGAGCGGCACCCCGGCATCGGCCAACATGCCGCAGGCGGCTTTGACGGCCGGCGTCAGTTCGTCCGGGTGATTGAAATGCAGGTTCATATAAATCGGGTGGTACTTCTTCACGATGGCGCAGAGTTCCGGAGTGATCCGTTCCGGCAGGGTGCCGGGCACCCGGGAGCCGAGGCGAACCAATTCTAGATGCGGGATCGTGCGCAGAGCCTTGAGGATCCGCTCCAGCAGATGGTCCGGCAGGAGCAGGGGGTCGCCGCCGGAGAGGATGACGTCGCGCACTTCGGTATGTGCGCGCAAGTAGGCGATGGCCTGGTCGAGTTCGCCTTTTTTGAGGAAGCCCGGTTTCCCGACCAGCCGTTTTCTCGTGCAGAAGCGGCAATAGATCGGGCACTGGTTCGTCACCATGAGCAGGACGCGATCCGGATAGCGATGGACGAGATGCGGGACCGGACTCATGAGGTCTTCTTCGAGCGGATCGTCTTCCGCGTCGAAGTCGTCCATCTCGGCGATGTCCGGGACCACCTGCTTCCAGATGGCGTCGCCTTTTTCTTTAATCGTCGCCATCACCGTGGGGGTGATGCGCATCGGGTAGTCGCCCACGATGGCTTCGATTTCTTTCGCGTCGACACCGAGCCGCTCCGCCAGGTCTTTCGGTTTTACGATACTGTCGGCGAGTATGCGTCTCCATGCTTCCATGCCGGTCTCCTTTGCTGGTCGAGTGAATCAGCAGCAGCAATCTTGCTGGGGCACTTAGCTGTCGGCGATCCGTTCCTGACCGTAGGTCTTGTCCAGATAATCGAGGATGTCCTCGGTTTCCGTCAACACCCGATCTCCAGCTTTGAGGACTGGAACATAGTATTGACCTGAGACCTCGTGGACGATTTTTCGCAGCGGACGGATATCGGGCACGATGATCTGCTCGTATTCGATCTGGAGGTCTGCCAGTTTCTGGCGCACCACATCGCAGTCGGGACACCAGGACACATGATAGAGAGTTAAGGGCATATCGTTAACGCTGAACTATGAACGATGAATGCTGAGCGGGAACATTTCGGATGTTCATCGTTTAGCGTTCTGCCTTCATCATTGTCCCGCATGGAACCATGATTGCGTCCTTCATTCCGTGGATCACCTTCTTCTCTGCCGAGCAGACGGTTGCCAGGATACCAGCCAGTTCGACCGTTTCGCCAGTCACGAAATAATAGGGTGAGAGCCTGGCGCGGCCGGACATGTGTTTCATCTCGCCGGTGACCGGATCGAAATAGTCGAGCTCGTACAGGCGGCCCTTGTGGAACTCCTGCAGGATATAGGGGGTTTGGGGGAATGAGGCCAGGGCCTTGTCGAGGGCGCCGGCCCATTCGTGCTGTGGCATGTCGTGTCCGACCGATACGCCCCGGCTGCCCCAGGCGAGTTCGGAGAATCCCGATGGTTTGATGACGAGGTGCCGTTCTTTCTGGGTGGCCGTGGCCAGATCGCGCCAGTTCGACACGGCCCGTCCACCGATCGCCAATCCGGGAATCGTGGCGGAGGGAGGGACCGGCGCAGGATCGAGCACCCAGGTGCGCGGCATGATGGTGGTCAGGTGCAGAAAGACCTCCCGGCCCAAGGCCTCTTCCCAATAGGGATGCAAGACCGGGTGATGGAGCAGGGCGAAGGCCAGCTTCTCTTCCAGCGCCGGTTTGTACGGAGGCGTGACGGCCACCCGGTCCTTCTTGGCCGCATATTGGACGAGTTCGGACTTGGGAATGTTCGGGAGGTCGAATAACTCATAGAAGCGATAGATTAATGCGATCGGCTGGTCCATGCCCTCGCTAGTGAGCCGGAGGCCTTCTTCGGTGAATCGAATGTGACGGGGTTCCACGCAATAGGCGTCGAGACCGATGGCTCGCAGTTTGGTGGCGATCCAGGTCATTTCCGGCCGATAGTCTTTGGCTTCCTCCGACAGCAGAATCGCGATACAGCCGGTCCGTTGGCCGAGCTGGGCTTTCAGCATGGCGGCAAATCCATGCACCATTCCCTCGGGGCCTCCCACGAGTGAGAGGCCTGCCGCCTCGCTTTCGGCGTAGAGGCCTGAGAGGCAGGCGGTCATGCCGATGCCGCCCGGGACTGAGTCGAGCTCGGTGATGACCATGCCGTCCTGGGTGGGGATGATGTCCGGTCGAATGACTGCGGGCACGTGGTCGCGAAACCGTTTCATGTGGCTGTAGGTGAGCAGCCCTTCCGGTTTGCCTTGGTCGAGGTATCCCGCGACCCAGGCCGGCTGGAGGCCGCGCAGGCTGTCGGCATAGAGGCGGTTCAGCGCCCGATAAAATGAGAAGAGCTGCGGCCCCAACTGCTGGAAGAAATCTAATTGGTCTTGCGTGAGCAGGAGCGGTGTGGTCGCAATACGCCAGGTGGTCGTCGTGGACACCGTTCCGGGAGCGACATCCTGGCCGGGCAGAGCAGGAAAGAGCCCAGCCTGGCTGAGCTGGTCACGGATGATCGTGCAGCGGTGGAGGAGGTCGGAGGTAGACAAGTCAGGCAGAGGCAGTATCCGTGTCAATGAAAGCTCTTCATGCAAGGCATCGCGACTGTAACATGGGCTTTAGACTGGCACAAGGGGCGAAGGGCCAGTGAGCAGGGACCCCTTGGGCGCACTGGTGAACGGTGCTAAGATAACCCCGGTTGATTGGAATCCTTTTCTATTCGTATAGGCCACCGGGCGGCTGGATGCTTCCGTGACGTTATCGATTGCGCTTCCACAATTTGTGCCGAGTCGCACCTGCCTCCAGTGCGATGTCTGTTGCCGGTTCCCGGACCCGGATAGCGCTCTTCGTCCCTATTTCACCGAGCAAGAAATTACCGGGGCCTTGGCCGGGGGCCTTGAGGGGGCGGCCTTCCCTAATCGGCGAGGGTCGCAGGTGGTCCTGGTTCCCGACCAGGCTGGAGAGGGTTATCTCTGCCCGGCCTTCGATTCAGCGACTTCAACTTGCCGCGTGTATGCACAGCGTCCGTTCGACTGTCAGCTCTATCCTCTGGCTCTGATGTGGGACGACACACATAGCCACATAGCATTGGGGTGGGATACGAAATGTCCCTTTCTGCGGGAAGAGATTCCGGCGGAGATCCAGCGCCATGCAGACCGGGTGATGGCCTTGCTCGATCGACCGGGCGTTCATGAGCAACTCGTCTTGCATCCACGCCTCATCGGGCGGTTTCAAGAGGACGTGATCGTGCTGGCTCGCCTTCCGCGCCTTACCGAGGCCGTCGCGGTTCAGTGGGGGCCTGCGCCGCTGCATCGGCTCATGCTGGATGATATCCCGCATCTGACGACGGCCCTGGATCGTTCCGGCTTCTGCGGGCCTCAATCGCTTGCGGCCTATTCGCCGGTCTACCATTACATCTGGACGGGAGTCCTGGCCTATTGGTGGGTGGAGCTGCAGGGAGCCTTGTGCCTCTTCGCGCAATCGCCGGACGGCTGGTTTCTGCCCCTCCCTCCGATCGGATCCGGCTCGATTGAGGCTCCCCTGTCCGATGCGATGGAGCTGTTGTATCGTTGGAACGGAGACTCGCCGGTCAGCCGGGTGGAAAACGTGCCATCCCAGTTGGCGCCGGAGTTGGAGCGGCTGGGGTACCGCCTCACGCCCAAGGAGCCGGACTATCTCTATCGCGCGGCAGACCTTGCGGCCTTGGCTGGCGATCGATATAAGTCTCAACGGGCTCTGTGCAACCGATTCGAGCGGGAGCAGTCTTGTGAGGTGGCTTCCTATCAGGCTGGCGACCAGCAGGGCTGCCGCGCATTGTTGAGAGAATGGTCACGCCAGAAGCAGGCGGAAGGACTGGAACCGTTCGGGGTGATGTTGCTGGCCGATGCGGAATCGGCGCATGAAATTCTATGGTCGCAGGCGTCGGTCCTGCCGGTCAGGGGGACGGTGGTCAGGATTCATGGTCGGATCTGCGCCTATACATTCGGCTATTGGTTGACGAACAAGACATTCTGTGTCCTAGTAGAGATTACGGATCGGACTTTTCCTGGTCTGGCTCAATATTTATTTCGGGAGATCTGTCGGACTGCCATGGCGGAAGGGGCGGACTATATTAGTACGATGGATGACGCAGGTCTTCCGGGGTTGCGCGCGTCCAAACAGGCCTATCACCCTGCTATGCTGATCTCCAATTTCATTGCGTCCCGCGTGTGCGAAGCATGAAGACCTCAACGGCCTTGTCGTTTCTTAGTTTTCACCGCTATCGGTGGCTGCCCTATCTCATTGCGGCGATGACCCTGTTCGCCCTTGCGGCTGGCGCTAGGCTGGTGCAGTTCGTCGAATTGCGCCTGGTGGTGGCGACCGGAGAAGAACTCACGCTGGCCGCGGCAGAAGTGGCCGAGAAAACCGACCGGATGTTGTTCGAACGCCAAGGCGACGCCCTCATGATGGCCCGAGCCTTTTCCGCGCGAAGTTCCGATCCGAAATATCTCTCCGAGTATGTGACGTGGATGAAGGCCGCCTATTCCCCAGTCTATCTGTGGCTCGCGGTTACGGATCGTCAGGGCACGATTATCGCGGCGACCGAGTCTTCGCTGCTGGGGCAGGACCATAGCCACACTTCATGGTTTACATCGGCCCGTGATACGAAACGACTCGATGTCGCCGATGTGGCGGTGCATGAGTCGGATAATGGCGTCGATACCATCGCGTTTACCGCTCCGATTCTCGATACGCGAGGCCTGTTCCTGGGCGTCGTGACCACGCGGGTGTCGATCTCATTTCTGGAGGAAGTGACGACGCGGACCATTCGCGCGCTTGAAGATCGACAAGGAGAAGCCGGGCGGGGGCGGGTCGAGTATCAAATATTGACGCGGCATGGCCACGTGTTTATCAGCTCGAATGTCGCCCCTCAGGTGGGCATGAATCTCAAAAAAATGGGGCTCCCGTCGGTGTTGCTGAGTGAGACGGGCCTGCCGGGGTTTATCGAAGAGGAGCATTTGAGCCGGCATGTCCCCGTGGTGACTGGTTATGCGCAGACCAAGGGGTTTGGAGAATTTGTCGGGCTGGGCTGGTCGGTCTTGGTGCGCATGGATCGGCAGGACATCCTGGCGCCGATTCACACCTTCCTGTGGAAAATCGGGATTATTGGCGGAGTGGTCTGGGGTCCCATGTTGGTGCTGTTGTTCTGGTCCACGGCGCGCTTGCGCACGGAACATCGGCAGGCGCAACAGGAAAGTGCCTGGGCGAAAGCGGCAGAGACCGCGTTGCTCCAAAGTCAGGAGCGAAACCGGGCTATCGTCGATACCGCGCTGGACGGCGTGATCACGATCGACTCGAGCGGGATCGTGACCGATTGGAATGCGCAGGCTTCTGTGATTTTCGGATGGTCCCGTGAGGAAGCGCTGGGTCGGTCCCTGGTCGAGACGATCATTCCTGCGCGGGATCGTCCGGCGTATGAACAGGGTGTTCATGAATTTCTTCGGACAGGAACTGGCGCGATTCTGAATCGCCGGATTGAGATTATCGCGCAACATCGAAGCGGGAGGGAGCTTCCCGTTGAGTTGGCGGTGTCGCCGGCGAAAATCGGCGATGCCTACATTTTCAGCGCCTTCATTCGGGATATCACCGAGCGCCGGAGGACTGAACGGCGTCTGGCCTCCCAGTATGCGGTGACCAGAGTCCTGGCCGAGTCGGCGACGTTGGAAGAGGCCGTTCCGAAGATCATTCAGGCAGTTGGGGAGAGTTTGGAATGGGAGTTGGGCGTGTTCTGGCGAGTGGATAAGGCTGCCGGCTTGTTGCGCTGTCTCGACCAGTGGCAGATGCCGTCCCTCCAGGCTGAGTCATTCCTTGCGGCCAACTGGCAACAAGTGTTTGGCCGAGACGAGGGGTTACCAGGACGTATTTGGTCCAGCGGCAAGTCCGCCTGGGTGACGGACGTCTCGTTGGATAGTACGTCCCCCCGGAGGGCCGTGGCGGAGGAGGTGGGGTTCCACGGCGCGTTTGGATTTCCTGTTCGGGTCGGGGGTGAAATCGAGGGAGTCATCGAACTCTTTAGCCGCCAGGTGCAGCAGCCTGATGACGAATTGTTGAAGATGGTCGAAGATATCGGCCTCAAGATCGGCCAATTCGGCGAGCGGGCCAGAACGGAAGGGGTGCTCCGAGAGACCGAAGCGCAATTGCGCCAGGCCCAGAAAATGGAAGCGGTCGGGCGATTGGCCGGCGGTGTCGCCCATGACTTCAATAATCTTCTTACGGTGATTCGAGGGTATAGCGAGCTGCTCCTGAGCCGCCTGCTCCCGACCGATCCCATGCGGAAAGATATGGAGGAGGTCAAGAAAGCGGCGGACCGGGCGACCGGCCTGACGCGTCAATTGTTGGCCTTCAGCCGCCGACAGTTCATTGCGGCGAAAGTCCTCGACCTCAATGCCCTGGTCTCTAATATGGACGGTATGTTGCGGCGTCTCCTCGGGGAGGACATCGTCGAGTTCTGCGCCGAATTGGATCCCCATGCTGGCGCCATCAAGGCGGATCCCGGACAGGTCGAGCAGGTCATTATGAATCTGGTGGTCAATGCGCGGGATGCCATGCCCAAGGGCGGGAGCCTGACGATCGAAACCAAGAATATGACGATTGGAAAAAACCCGCGTTGGGATGCCGTGGGAGTGACCCCGGGACCGTACGTGTTGCTGGCTGTTCGGGATACCGGCCATGGCATGGATGCGGAGACTAAGTCGCATTTGTTCGAGCCCTTCTTCACGACGAAGGAACAAGGGAAGGGGACGGGCTTGGGACTCTCGACCGTCTATGGCATCGTCAAGCAAAGCGGGGGCAGTATTACCGTGGAGAGCGCTCCTGGCAAGGGGACGACTTTCAGGATTTATTTCCCGCGCGTCGCACAAGAGGCGTCGGAGCCGACGGTGGCTATCGATACCATTGAGTCGGTACATGGCCGCGAAACCATCTTGCTGGTCGAAGATGAGCCGAGCGTGCGGGGGCTCGTGCACGAGACCTTACGACTCCATGGGTACACTGTGCTGGAGGCGCGCCATGGCATCGAAGCCCTCCTGACCGGTGCACGGTACGGGGGGGCTATTCATCTGTTGTTGACGGATGTCGTTATGCCGCAGATGAGCGGGCCGGAAGTGGCGGAAAAGCTCCTCACCGTTCGGCCTGGGATTAAAGTGCTGTACATGTCCGGTTATCCAGACCATCCGGTGTTCGACCAAGGCGGTGTGAGTCGAGAGACGTCGTTTCTGGCGAAGCCCTTCTCGCCCAACGTGTTGGCAAAAAAGGTGCGAGAGATCTTGGACGACGTGACGGTCTCTTAATAGGATGCTGAAAATGGCCGCCAGCTTCGTTCTCGGCTCATCGAAATCCTCAACGTACCCCTGAAGGGTACGCCTCCGGTTTCGACTCACCTGCGGCCTTGCTGGACGGCCATTTTCAGCATCCTGCCTGATTGCTTGATCTTCATCCTCGGTTCCGTTTATCGTGCCGTACCACAGTGCAACATCGTGTCAACCAACAAGGGCAGAAACCATGAGTCAGCAGTCACGCGAAGTTGACGTTGAGCAATATCGGATCGAGCGGGAGCCCTTCTACGCGGAGGTCCATGGCGAGATCGGTCTGTTTACGATTGCGGCGAACAGCAAGATGCCGGTCATGCTCAAGGGGCCGACCGGCTGCGGCAAGACTCGCTTCGTCCAGCATATGGCCTACCGGCTTGGTCGCCCCTTGATCACGGTAGCCTGCCATGAAGACCTTACCGCCTCAGATCTCGTGGGTCGGTATCTGCTCAAGGGCCAAGAGACGGTCTGGGTCGATGGGCCCCTGACGCTCGGCGTGAAACATGGCGCGATCGTCTATCTGGACGAAATCGTCGAGGCGCGGAAGGACACGACGGTCATCATCCATCCCCTGAGCGACGATCGCCGTCTGTTGCCGATCGAAAAAAAAGGGCAGGTGATCGAAGCGGCTGACAATTTCCTCCTCGTCATTTCCTACAACCCCGGGTACCAGAGCGTGCTCAAGGATTTGAAGCAAAGCACGAAGCAGCGTTTCATGGCGATTCAGTTCGACTATCCGGCGCCCGACATTGAAACCACCGTGGTCGAGCGGGAAGCGGGGGTCGATCGCGACCTGGCGGCCAAGTTGGTCAAGCTGGCGGGCAAGGTGCGGAACCTCAAAAACCATGGGTTGGAAGAAGGGGTCAGCACTAGATTGCTGATCTATGCCGGAACCCTCATCCGGCAGGGTGTAGCTACCGACCGGGCCTGCGATGTCGCGATTGCTCGTCCGATCACCGACGATCCCGATATGCAGCGCAGCATTCTGGAGTTGGTGAAGGCCATTTTCTAATCCATTCCAGGATGCTGAAAAACGGAGTGGGGCGGCTGGGGTGATCCCTGTGCTCGCGCAACGCGCGGTCTCAGAAGACCCTCGTTGGACGCGCGCAGTTGGGGTCGTCCCAACCGCCCAAGTGAAGGGTCGCTCGCTGCGGCCTTGTTGGACGGTCTTTTTGAGCATCCTGGGACAACGTAAATGAGCAAGCTTTGTTAGGCTGTTGGCTCTATCACAGATGAATGCGCTCATTGTGCAGGACAGCAAAGCCGGGGCGGTCCTTTCCGTTCATATCCAGCCGAAAGCTTCCCGCACCGAATGTGTGGGCTTCCATGGCGACGCGATCAAGATCCGCGTGGCCGCGCCTCCGGTCGAGGGCGCAGCCAACGACGAATTGATCCGGTTCTTAGCCAGCCAACTCTCGATCCCTTCCAGTTCGGTGCAGATCCAATCCGGTGCGAGCGGTCGGCACAAACGTGTCCTGCTTAAAGGAGTCACCTCGCAGCTGGTGCTGGCTCGCTTGAACCTGGGGCCGCAGAAGTCGTGAGGGGGTGAGGGGTGGAGGTCGCTCCCTCCGCCCCGCCACGGGGTGAGTGAAAAAGCGGGGAAGAAGGGCTGCGCGGGTGTTTATTTCGAGTCTGTGTCGGAGGGGAGAGGAGAGGTCTGCGCGGCTTTGTGTTTCAGGGCTCGGCCCTTGTCGGGGGTTGGGTCTGTGACGAGGCCGTAGATTTCCCGCCCTTCGTGGCCTTCCGGAAGATATTCCGTAATCGGCATGCCGTCGTCCTTCACGAATAACAGGCAGTGGCAATATTTGTAGATCTGCATTTCGTCGCAGGCGCACATCCACCGGCGGAGTTTGGCTTCTGCCTGTTTATCCTTGTAGAAGTTGCAGGGGCAGAGGGGTTTTCCCAGCTCATCGATATGCATCGCGAGGCCTTTGACGACGGCTTCGGTGACGGCGGGAGTCGGGTGCATAGAGGTTCCGCTTTTCTCCGCGAATCCCTTCACGAACTTCAATATTTTCTCGATACTCTCTGGCTTGGGCTCGGCCATTCCGAAATCCTTTCGATAGGCTAGAGGCGAAGGGCCAGGGGCGAGAGGCAAACCCGATTCCCACCCTCTAGCCTCGGGCCTTTTGCCCCATGTCTGCGCGCAAGCGCGTAGTTTACAAGCGCCAGGGCGTCCTTTACAATCCGGTACTTCCCATTACTTCCTGTACATTTGTCTGAATGGACCGAGAACCGAGATGTCGGATACTCATCAACAATTGATCGCGAAACTGGCCGAGGAGCTGGGGGCTGTTCCGGCTCAGCAGCTGGTCGCTGATCTCGCCGGGGCTTCCGCGAAACCGAATCAGGTGGAGGGCGTGTTGCTGCTGTTCGACGAGCTGGAGGAGATTTCTTCGAAAGTTACTCGTGCCGCCATCGAGTCGTTCCCGGATTTGCAATGGCGGGATCGGTTGAGCGATGCGGTGGCCTGGCTGGATTTGGGGATTGCGTTAGCCGGATCCTCCGGTGCGATCGGGTTGAAGTATTTTAAAGAGAGCCCGCTGGTCCTGGGTCTGATCGATTCACCATCAGCTCGGTCGCTGGTGCTGAAAACTGCCCTGGAGCTGGCCGAGCAGGATGCGAACGTCGCGCTGGAATTCCTCCGTGTCTCGCCGGAGGTGGTGACGGTCATCGCGCCGGATCAATTGGGAGCCTGGCTGGAGGTCGGGTTCGAATTGACCCAGGTCGATTTTGTCGTGGCGCTGGAGTACATCCGTCAAATTCCTGCGGTCGCCCGCGTGTTGCCTCTTCAGGAGGCCAGGGCCTGGGCGACGTTCGGGCTGAAACTGATTTCTCAGAACAGTTTCGGCAAGACGGACTATTTCGGGACCATCGAATTTCTCCGCTCCAGTCCGCTCATCCTCGGCGATCTCGAAGACCCATCGGTGAGGGCCAAGGTCGTCACGGTCGGTTCGTTGCTGGCTGAGCGCGATCCTGCGTCTGGCATTGCCTGGCTGTCGGAGTCGCCCCGCCTGTTGCGCGTCGTGCCGAATGAGGCCTGGCGGCTCAAGGTCTTGCAATATGGGGCCTTGCTCGCAGAACGCGATGCGGAGACGGCGCTGGCCTATTTGCGGCGCGCGCCTGAATTGGTAAGCCTGATCGGCGAATCTGCGGAGGCCAAGGCCCGCTTCGAGGCCTGGTTCACGGCCGGGATGGAAGTCCTGGCCTACAGCGTCGAAGGAGCTAGGGCCTACTTTGCCCTGGAGTCGCAGAAGGCCCTGACCTCGGTGGAAACAGCCTTGAGCGGTGTGCCGCTCAGGCAGGTGGCCAGGACCGTGAAGCTGTTCGTGCAGGGGCTCTGTGGGATGGACATGACGATTCAGGCGCTTCCCGACTCGCTGAGTCAGGAGACGCTTGCGCGCGCGACGGTGAGCCAGGACGGGCGCACCATTTCGCTGCCATCGCTCCTCCGCCGCTATCCCACGGCTGAAGAAAATACGCGACTGTATCTGGTCATGGCAGCTCATGAAGCGGGGCATGTGGAGTTCGGGACCTATCGGCTGACCCTTGCGCCATTCGCCGATTTGATTGTGGTTCTGCGGCAGAAGTATGGCCGTACGAAACAGGCCGAGCCGGACAGTTTGGCATCGCTCTTTCGTTTCTATCCCCATCCGGGCTTGATCCAGGATTTATGGATGCTTGTGGAGGATGCGAGGGTGGAGTTTCTGTTGCAGCGGGAGTACCCGGGACTACAACGGGATCTCCAGCAATTGGCGCGGGAATCTATCGAGACCAGGTCGCTGACGCACGGGCTGACCGTCAAGGAACTCGTCGTCGATCAACTGCTCCAGCTTTCGACCGCGGCTTCGCAGCCCATCGCGATTCACGAAGCCATCAAGGACGAGATCGCCATTCTCTGGCCCCTGTGCCAGGCGATTCTGGTTCCCACGGCGACAGCGGAAGAATCGGTGCGCCTGGCTCATGTGCTGTATGTGCGGCTGGAAGAGCTGTTGGCGCCGAAGGGCGCCATGATCCAGGGAGCGCAAGCCGATGATGCGTTGGAGGAGGTGGGCGTGGGCCCTTCCGTATCAGACCAGAGTGGCGAGGATTATCGTCCCGTCACCAACTGGGTTTATCGTGGAGCGATGAATCCCGAGTTCATCAGGCAGAATGCACAGGATGGGCGGATGCAGGATGATCAACCACAGTCGGAAGAGATTCAGCGTATGGCGAGCGCGGCAGGCGGGTCGCAGGAATCCTCGTCTCAGGGTCAGCAGAATCGAGGGGGCACGCGCACGGAGACGGAAGGTGATCGGCTTACCGGGGGACGGCAGTTGCCCTCCCAGGTGGAAGAGCTCCTGGACGTGAAGGTCGAGCAGCCGGCGCCGGTTGATCATGCAGGACCTGGCGATCGCGCGGTACGTTATCCGGAATGGGACCAGAGGATCGACGACTACCGCCTCAACTGGTGCCGCGTCGTTGAACGTGCCGCGGAGGAGGGGAGCGGGGATATCGTGAGCGCCACTTTGAGCGAGCATCGGAGCGAGGTCTCGGCCCTGCGACGGTTCTTCGAAGGGTTGCGGCCGCCGGGGTTGCGGCGCGTGCCGGGCCAAGCGGACGGCGACGAACTGGACGTGGATGCGGCGGTGCGGATGTGCGCGGAGCGGGCGGCGGGAGCAGACCTGTCGGACCGGATTTACGTCAGACGTGAACGGAAAGAGCGGGATGTCGCGGCTGCATTTCTGGTCGATGTGAGCGGGTCCACCAGCCGCCAGTTGGAGAGTGGGCGCCGCGTGATCGATCTGGAGAAAGAGGGGCTGGTCCTTTTGTGCGAAGCGCTGGAATCGGTCGGAGATCAATATGCGCTCTATGGCTATTCGGGCCAGGGCCGCGGGCAAGTGGACTTTCTGGTGGTCAAGGATTTCGACGACCGGTTGAGCGGGAAGGCTGCGCAGCGGCTGGGCGGCCTGGTGCCTATGCAGCAGAACCGCGATGGGGCGGCCATTCGCCATGCCACGGCCAAATTACTGGAACGAGAGGCGCGGACGAGACTACTCGTCCTCATCAGCGATGGGCGCCCGCTCGACGACGGCTACAAGGACGAGTATTCGCTGGAAGACACGAAGGCGGCCTTGCGCGAGGCGCGTCAGCGGGGGGTGCATCCGTTTTGTATCACGATCGATCGGGAGGCCGATGGGTATGTCCGGCGAATGTACGGGGACGTGCAGTTCGCGGTCATCGATCACATCGAAGCCTTGCCGAAGCGATTGCCGAAGATCTATCAACGGCTCACGACCTAACAGAATTAAGGGGCAGAGAAGATACATGAGCAACGAAACTGAGCGACCGGCAGTGCCGCCCTGGCTGCACAAGCTGTTTACGGGGAATCAGTATCCCTATGTCCGTCGGCTGGCGAAGTTCGCGCAGCCGACCAAGCCGGGGGAGGATCGCCCGGAGCCGACGAAGGAAATGATCGAGGCCAAGTTTTGGGAGGTCTATCCCCGCTGCTGGGCCAAGCTGTTACAGGAAGTCAAAGTCGGGATGATCGTGGTCTTCCACGACCTCGGCGAGTATCCGGCGGGCGGGTATCAGGAGTTGGTCGATGATCCGGATGGCTTTCTGGCCAAGACTTATGGCAAGAAGAAGATCAAGGTCAATTTCTACGATGGTGAAAATTTCGTCTGCACCATCAATTTCAAAGTTGCGGGCTGGACGGAGCACGAACATCCGTGAGAGGTGAAAGGTGAGACGTCAGGGGGGCCTGCGTTTCACGTTTTACGTTTCACGTCTCACGTTTGACGAGGAGTAGATGATGGGAAGACCCAAGATTACGGTGGTGGGGGCGGGAAACGTCGGCGGCACGACGGCGCAGCGGCTGGCGGAGAAGGACGCTTACGAGGTCGTGCTCGTCGACATCGTCGAGGGGGTTCCGCAAGGCAAGGCGCTCGATATCACGCAGGCCGGGCCTGTCTGCGGCTATGGCACCCGCGTTGTCGGCACCAACGGCTACGATGAAACGGCCGGCTCGGCGGTGGCGGTGATTACGTCGGGCATCCCTCGCAAGCCGGGGATGAGCCGCGACGAGTTGTTGGCCACGAATGCCAAGATCGTGAAGTCGGTCGTTTCGGAGCTGGTCTCCCGCTCGCCGAACGTTATTCTGATTCTCGTCACCAACCCGTTGGATGCGATGGTCCATGTGGCGCGCCGCGTCAGTGGCTTGCCGAAATCACGGGTCCTGGGGATGGCGGGGGTGCTCGATTCCGCCCGTATGCGTTCCTTCATTGCCGCCGAGTTGAGTGTGCCAGGTCCCGATGTGGATGCGATGGTGCTGGGGGGGCATGGGGATACGATGGTGCCCCTGTCGCGCTATACGACAGTGAAGGGAAAGCCTGTGTCCGAGTTGATGTCGAAGGAGCGGTTGGAGGCGATCGTGAAGCGGACTCGTGAAGGGGGCGCCGAAATCGTCGGCCTCTTAAAGACCGGCAGCGCGTTCTATGCCCCGTCCGCTTCGGCGGTCGACATGGTCGAGGCGATCATGAAGGATCAGAAGCGAGTGTTGCCCTGTGCGGTGCTCTGCGAGGGCGAATATGGATTGAAGGATGTCGTGGTCGGGGTGCCGGTTAAGCTGGGCCGGGGCGGGGCGGAGCAGGTGGTCGAATATGAGCTGACGGCGGAAGAACAGGCGGGGCTGGAAAATTCTGCTCGCGCGGTGCGCGAACTCTGCGCGACCGTCGACCGGTTGATGGCATAGGGGAAACCGTCAATCGTCATGCGCCAATCGACGCGAAAATGGAAGCGGTGCCTCGGTTGACGAATGACGGTTGACGCGTGACGAGCTTCGTTCGCTTGACAAGCGAAGCGGGCCTACAGTACAGAATGCGCGGAGCAGTTCACTGAAACTAAGGAGACATAATGAAATTTCTTGAGAATCCGATGCAGACGATCGGCGCAGGGTTTGCGCTGACCGCAGTGTTGATGGTGGGGTATCTCGGTATGGCCGGTGTTGGGGTCGGCGAGGCAGACTGGGCCGGTCTGTTGTTGCGCTGGGTTCACTTTCTAGCCGGGATCACCTGGATCGGACTGTTGTATTTCTTCAACCTCATCAATGCCGCCTTCCTGAAGAGTCTGGACGGTCCAACCAAGAATATCGTGATTCCCAAGTTGATGCCTGCCGCGTTGAACTGGTTCCGTTATGGCGCCACGGTCACGGTGCTGGCCGGGATCCTCTTGTACGCGAAAACCTATGGCATGCAGGGCGGCGCAGGCGCGACCGCGCTCATGATCGGTGGCGTCTTGGGTATCATCATGATGGCCAACGTCCACGCAATCATTTGGCCGAACCAGAAGAAGATCATCGCGGCGGTGACTGCGGCAGCGGCAGCTCAGGGAACCCCGGCGCCGGCGGAAATGGCCCAATGGGGCCGGACGGCGCTCCTCGCGTCGCGGGTCAATTTTATGTTGTCGATTCCCATGCTGTTGTTTATGGCTGCCGGCAGCCACCTCAAGTAGGATTTTCTCTGATCGCCGACGGGAAAGCCCGCCGGCGATCAACTCATTCCCCCCTCGCTGAGACCCTCCAGCATTCACGCAACCGGCTCAAATGGCCAATATGCCCAGTTCCCTATGGGGCAGTGGCCCTAAGTCGTTGAGATTCAGGCCTATTATCGGGTCATTGCCTTGACGAAGATGGGCGAGGCACTTTATAGTATCGCTCCATACTTTGAGCCAAATGGGTGAGGAATGGCGCATGACGACCGCAACTGACGCACGAGTTCTCCAAACACTTGACGGGCCCCCTTGGGATATCGATGCCTATCTGAAAATCGGGGGCTACGAGGCCTGGAAGAAGTGCGTCAAAGAGCTGAGCGCCACCGATATCGTCAATGAACTGAAGAAGGCCGGACTCCGTGGGCGCGGGGGCGCCGGCTTCCCCACCGGCATCAAGTGGGAAAAGGTCCTCAACCACCGGGTCAAAGAACATTACTTCGTCTGCAACGCAGGTGAGCATGAGCCCGGCACGTTTAAGGACCGCTATATGCTCAAGCAGGCGCCCCATCAGCTCATCGAAGGCTGCCTCATCGCGGCCTATACGGTGCAAGCTAAGGCGGCCTTCATCTATCTGAATCATGAGTATGAGGAAGAGCGGGAGAATCTGAAGAAGGCCTTGGCGCAGGCGAAGGAGCGGGGCTTCCTGGGCAAGAATGCCATGGGCAGCGGGATGGATCTCGACCTGCAAATCTTCGACGGCTATGGAAGCTACGTGGCTGGTGAAGAGACCGCGATGCTTGAATCGATGCAAGGGCGGCCGGCGATGCCGAGACAGAAGCCGCCGTTTTACCCGACAGATTTCGGCCTGTACGGAAAACCGACGCTGGTCAACAACGTTGAAACCCTCTGCAACATTCCGAGGATCCTCCAGAAGGGTGCGGCCTGGTTCACGCAGGTTGGTACGGAAAAGTGTCCCGGCACGATGATGTTCTCGCTCAGTGGCGCCATCAACAAGCCAGGCGTGTACGAGCGGCCAATGGGGATCACGATCCGGGAACTGATTGATACATGCGGCGGCGGCGTGCCGGGTGGGCGTAAGATCAAGGCGGTCTTTCCCGGTGGCCCGGCCTTTTCGATGGTTACAGCCGATCAGCTCGACCTGACGATGGATTTCGATTCCTTGAAGAAGGCCGGCACAGGGCTGGGGTCAGCCGGCATGATCGTGGTCGATGATGCGACCTGTATGGTGGCGAAGACCCTGCATTTTTCGAACTTCTTTAAGGGCGAGAGTTGTGGTCAGTGTCCTCCCTGTCGGATGGGCACGATCAATCTTGCCGCGCTGCTGACCAAGATCGAGCAGGGCGAGGGGACGCAGAAGGACATGGATAGCCTCCTCCAGCTCTGCGGGTTTGTGAAGGGGACCGGCTATTGCACGTTGGTGACCGGCGCAGCCGTGCTGGTCCAGAGCAGTGTGAAATTGTTCCGCCACGAGTTTGATGAGCATATCCGTTTGCAGCGTTGCCCCTATCAGCCGGTAGCGGCTGGTGCAGCGGCGCATTAGGAGGGAGTGGCGATGCCGCGCGTGACGTTTCTCCATCCTCAGGGCAAAAGCGGAGAGGTTGAGCTCAATACGTCACTGCTGGAGGCGTCGAAGCTGCTCGGGTTTGTGTTGAATAATGATTGCGGCGGGAATGCCTCATGCACGACCTGTCGGGTGGAAGTGCAGATCGGCACGGAGAACCTGTCGGAGATTGATTTCGACGAGCAGGATCTTCTCGATCGGGAAGCCCTCAGCGAGCCGTGGCACCGCCTCGGGTGCCAGGCCAAGGTGCTGGGAGACGTGGTGGTGTTAGTGCCCGAAGGTAAGTGGGTGGCGCCCACGACGGGGCAGTCTGAGTCGCAGGGTATTGAAATTCGGTAGAGAGGTGTTACACTAAGTCATTCCAGGCAGGTTTTCGAATGACGGCCTGGTCACAAGAGGAGGATCCTAATGTTGACGATTACGGCGATTGCGGAACAAAAGATTAAAGAATTAATGGTGGAAGAGAAAGATATCATCGGGTTGCGCGTCTACGTCAAAGGCGGCGGATGCCATGGCTACCAATACGGCATGGCCTTCGAATCGAAGATGGGCGATGACGACACGGTGTTCGAAAAGAATGAAGTGAAGGTCATCATGGATTCGCAGAGCGCCCCGCTCTTGCAAGGCGCTGAGGTCGATTATGTCGATAGTCTGCAGGGCTCCGGGTTTGCGATCAAAAATCCGCAAGCGAAGACGACCTGTGGCTGCGGCAGCTCTTTCAGCGCCTAAGGCATGGGCGCTGGTGTGGCGCGAGTTGGTAGGTTGACTGTGAGGGGAAGCCAGGATTGTCCGAGTCTCGGGCAGCCCTGGCTTTTCTTTTTTGAGCTGGATGTGAGCTGAATCCACGATGGCCCAGGCAAGCGTGACGAGACGATATCGGTTCTGTGCGGCCCATCGGCTGCACACGGATCATTTATCGCCAGAAGAAAACTGGGCGGCGTTCGGGAAATGCAATAATCCCAACGGGCATGGCCATAACTATGTCGTGTTGGTGACGGTGCAGAGTGCTGTGTCGGCAGCGCCAAGGGGGGGCTTCGATCTCGGTCGGTTGGATCAGGTTGTCGGCGAGCAGGTGGTCGCCAGATTCGACCATCACGATCTCAACCTCGATCCTGAATTTGCCGATTGCACCACAACGGGGGAAAACCTGGTGCTGCTGATCTGGGATCTCCTCGTGAAGCACCTTCCAGCCGGACAGTTGGAAAAAGTTGGATTGATCGAAACGCGCGACAATTATTTCGAGTATGCGGGGTCGTCGAGTCAGGCCCCGGTGCTCAGAGAGGGACGGCATGGCTAAGCAGGCAGTCAAGCGGCGGGGGCAGCGACAGGTTGAAGACGTCAACGGGAGCGGCAAACCAGTGGATCTGGATGTGCTGCAATCCCTGGTGACGGAAATGTTGCTCGCGCTCGGCGAAAAGCCAGGCCGGAACGGGCTTGTGAAGACTCCTGAGCGAGTGGCCAAGGCCCTCGCTTTCATGACTCAGGGGTATCAGCGGGACATTGACCACCTCTTAAACGGCGCGCTCTTTCCCATCGAGTACGACGAGATGGTGATCGTGAAGGACATCGATTTCTTCAGCATGTGCGAACATCATCTTCTGCCCTTCTACGGCAAGGTCCATGTGGGGTATCTGCCCAACAAGAAGGTGGTGGGGCTCAGCAAGATTCCTCGCATCGTGGACACCTTTGCGAGACGGCTCCAAGTCCAGGAACGGTTGACCGTCCAGATCGCCGAAACGCTCAAATCCAAGCTCAATGCCCATGGAGTGGGCGTGGTCGTCGAAGCGCGGCACCTCTGCATGATGATGCGGGGCGTCGAAAAACAGAATACCACCGCGGTCACGAGCTCCATGCTCGGCGCCTTCCGCAGTCAGCCGCAAACCAGGCTGGAGTTTTTGAAGCTCATCCGCCGTGGCAGCGTCGGCGATTCCGATTAGTTGCCTACGTTGGGTGAACGAGTGACGTGCCGGCGTGCCGCCATAGTCTTCCTGCAGCCTGTGAGATGATGACTGCTCACGATCAGACTCCCGATTTATTTGGCACTCCCGAAGGGGGGAAGTCCGTTGAGGCTCCCTTGGCCGAGCGTTTGAGGCCTCGTGAGTTCGCGGATTTCGTCGGGCAGGATGACATCACGGCGCCGGATCGGCCCTTGCGGAGGGCCATCGAGGCGGATCAATTGTCCTCCGTCATCTTCTGGGGGCCGCCTGGCTCCGGCAAAACCACGCTGGCTCATCTCGTCGCGCGCCATACCAAAGCGCAGTTCGTGCCCTTCTCGGCGGTCACAGGGGGGGTGCCGGAACTGCGGGCCATCATCAAGACCGCGGAGCAACGCCAGGCCATCAACGGTCAACGAACCATCCTCTTTGTCGACGAAATCCATCGGTTCAATAAGGCGCAGCAGGACGCCTTTCTTCCCCATGTTGAGCGGGGGACGATCATCCTGGTCGGGGCGACGACGGAGAACCCTTCCTTCGAAGTGATTTCACCCCTTCTGTCTCGCTCTTTGGTTATCGTGCTCAAGTCCCTTTCACCCGAGGCGCTCGGGCAGATCCTGGACCGGGCGCTCACAGATTCTGAGATCGGATTGGGGAAGTGGAAGGCCAGCCTGTCCCCTGAGGCCCAGGAACGATTGATTGCCTATGGCAACGGCGATGCCAGGGCGCTTCTGACGGCGCTAGATTTTGTGGTCCGGCAGCAGCAGGCCGGGCCTGACGGGACTCGCCTGATCGATGGAGCGGCGCTGGAAGCCGCGCTAATGAAGAAGTCGATCCGGTACGACAAGTCCGGTGAAGAACATTACAACGTCATCTCCGCCTACATTAAGAGCCTCCGCGATTCCGATCCTGATGGAGCCCTCTATTGGCTTGCCCGGATGTTGGAAGGAGGGGAGGACCCGAAATTCATTGCGAGACGCCTGGTGATCTTTGCCTCTGAGGACGTAGGGAATGCCGATCCGATGGGGTTGGTGGTGGCGACCGCAGTCGCTCAGGCTGTGCAGTTTGTGGGGCTTCCAGAGGCACAGATCAACTTAGCTCAAGGAACAACCTATCTCGCCACCAGGCCCAAAGATAATGCCTCCTACGTCGGATTACTTGAAGCCATGGAAGATGCAAAATCTCATGGAAATCTGGGAGTCCCTCTCCATTTACGGAATGCCGTGACATCGATGATGAAGGGGTTCGGGTACGGGAAAGGCTATCGCTATGTCCATGACGATCCCCAGGCCAGGGGGCAGGATCATCTCCCTGAATCGCTCAAGGGCCGTCGGTACTATCGGCCTAAGAGCGCGTAATTGTTGTATTATCTGGCGGTGGACAAAGATTTCTAATCGGTTATACTTAGGCCTGTGAAGCGGCAGGATCAAAAAAATGGTGGATTGATCGCAGCCACGAATGAACGGCGTAAGTTCGTTCGGGCGACGCTGGTTGGCTCAGCGCTGATTTCCCCGAAAAGTGGAGCCAAGGCGATGACGGCCGTATTGGATAACGTCAATAGAGTCGGCGCAGGCTTGCACACGAAAGAGAAGTTGGCGATGGCCCTGCCTGTGACCGTGTCATTGGCGTTTCTGGATTCTGATCGTGCAGAGCAGATGGAGCGGCTCGACGGGAAAGTGGCTTGGGTCAAGCCGTGGGAGAAGGGGTTTCTGATCGGCGTCGTCTGGGACGAGCTGGTCACGAAAGAAAAGAACCGCTGGTTGTCTTACTACCTCGAAGAAACGGTCAAATCCTCCACCTAGCAGACTGCTGAAAAAGTCCGCCAGCTTCGTTCTCGCGTCGTTCAGACCTTCAACGTACCCTAGGGGTACGCCTCAGGCCTTCACTCGCTGCGGCCTTGCTGGACGGACTTTTTGAGCAGTCTGCCGTAGTCTGTTACGCGTAAGCCGTCAGCTTTTGTTTGACGCCTTCCAGTTCGGCTGAGAGCGTTTCCCACCTGGTTGTGAGCCGCGCCAGCTCACTCTTCCAGCCCTCGTATTCCGTTTGCAGCACGCTCCACTTGGTGGATTCATCTTTGTAGAGTGCCGGGTTGGCTAGCTCGAGGTCCCGCGCTTTAATCTTCGTCTCGCATTCGGCGATATCGGCTTCAGCTTTGACGATTTGCTTCTCCAGGCGGGCCTGGGTCTTACTCAGATCGCGGCGCTCTCCGGCTGAGGGTTTGGCCTGAGTCTGCGACAACATGGCCTTGGTCGGTCCGACGGTTTTCCCGCGATCCGCCCCCTTCAGATCCTCGCTCGATTCCTTGATGGATTCGATTTCCTGCGCCTTCTTCCACAAGTAATATTCATAGTCGCCGGTGAAGCTGCGGGCCTTGCCCTCTTCGATTTCAATGACGCGCGTGCAGACTCTGGTCAGAAAGGTCGGGTCGTGTGAAATGAAGATGATCGTGCCGGGAAAGTCCGAGAGGGCGTCGGTGAGCATGTCGACCGACGCCGGATCGAGGTGGTTGGTCGGTTCGTCGAGCAGCAGGGTATTGGCTGGTTCGACCAGCATCCGTGCGAGCGCAACGCGGTTGCGTTCGCCTCCGCTCAGGGCCTTGATCGGTTTCTTTTGATCGTCGCCGGTAAACAGGAAGGCGCCGGCAATCCCGCGGAGGAAATTCGTTTCCGCCTGGTTGGAAACCTCGGCGAGGGACTCCAGGATCGTATGTTCCGGGTTCAGCGTTTCTGCCTGGTGTTGGGCGAAGTAGTGCAGGGTGACACCATGGCCGATAGACCGTTTGCCGTTGTCCGGCTCCAGCACTCCGGCCAGCATCTTGAGCAGCGTGCTTTTGCCCGCCCCGTTTTCTCCTACCAACGCCACGCGCTGGCCCCGTTCGATCGAACAGTCGACTTTCTCGTAGACCACTTTTTCGCCATAGCGTTTGGACGCGCCCTGGAGCTCTAGCACCTGCCGGCCGCTCGGTGGGGGGATGGGGAATTTGAACTTCACCCGCTTGGGATCGCGCTTCACCTCAATCATCTTGACCTTATCAAGCTGTTTGATGCGCGATTGGACCTGGCTGGCTTTGTTCGCCTGGTAGCGGAATCGATCCACGAAGGTTTGAACCCGCGCGACTTCTTTGGCCTGGCGTCCCGCGGCGGCTTCTTGCTGCGCGTCCCGTTCGGCGCGGATTTTTTGGAACGAGGTATAGTTGCCGCGATATTCTTCGATCTTGTGGTGCCGGAGGTCCCAGATGTGGGTGACGACACGATTGAGAAATTCCGTGTCGTGGCTGATGATTAGCAGCGTCATTTCCGAGTCCAGGAGGAATTGCTCGAACCAGCGCTGCGTCGGTTTGTCCAAGTGGTTGGTCGGCTCGTCGAGCATCAGCACGTCAGGCTTGCTCAGCAGCAGATGTGCCAAGGCGACGCGCATCCGATAGCCGCCTGACAGCTTTTCGACTTCACGCCCGAAGTCGAGCTCCGAAAATCCCAATCCCATGAGGATGCGTTCGGCTTCATGCTCGGGATAGATGTCGCGGTGCGTGGCGTCCAGCACGTTTTTGCCCGTGATGGTTTCGAGCTCCTGCGGGAGATAGCCGATGCGGAGCCTGGGCCGTTTGCGGATAGTGCCCTTGTCCGGCGACTCCTCCTCGAGGATCATGCGGAAGAGAGTCGTTTTGCCGGCGCCGTTAGGCCCCACCAGGCCGACCCGCGAACCGGGGCGGAGATGCGCCGTGGCGCCCTCAAGCAGCACTCTCGTGGAATATTGTTTATAGACGGATTCGATTTGGAGCATGAGAAATTTCGTGAACCAGGCGGATCGCGCTTACCGGGAGGAGCCGATGGTCATTCGGTGATTAGGGGTGGATGTCGAGGTTTGCTGAGCCTGCGTGATTATTTTGGTGGAGCTGGCCGGGATTGAACCGGCGACCTCGTGAATGCCATTCACGCGCGCTCCCAACTGCGCTACAGCCCCACATCGATGGACTTGGAAATAAGCGAAAATCCTCGTGAAACAGCGCTGATGCTAACATGGCTTTCCCTCGGCAGTCAAGAAAAGGAGAGCGAGCAGGCCCAATCGCCTCTCGTGCTCGCGGAACGCGCGGTCGAAGACTCCCCTCGTTCGACGCGCGCAAGAAGAGACGGGTTGGGCCTGCCCTTGAAGGTGAGGGGGTGAGTAAAGGGACGGTACTAGGAACGATTTGGCAATGACGGTTCTTGACAAACCACAGTGCCACCCCTACCATGGCTCCTCCGCTCTGGCCCCCGGTTGGCCAGGGCTCTTTTTTTGGGAGCATTTCAGGCGATGGGAAATCTCGTAGTCATCGGGGCGCAGTGGGGCGACGAAGGCAAGGGCAAGATCGTGGATATCTTGGCCCGCGACGTCGATGCCGTCGTGCGTTATCAGGGCGGGTCCAATGCCGGGCACACCGTGATCAATGACCGTGGCACCTTCGTGTTTCACCTCATCCCCTCAGGTATCCTCTATCGCGGCACGCTCTGTGTGATCGGGAACGGGGTCGTCGTGGACCCGGCCTCCTTGATCGAGGAGATGGATCATCTCCAGACTCAAGGAGTGAAGATCGGCAAGAATTTTGTCGTTAGTCAGCGCGCCCATCTCATCCTGCCCTATCACAAGGCTATCGACAAGGCAGCGGAACAGTCGAAAGGCTCTCGCAGAATCGGTACGACGGGGCGTGGCATCGGCCCTTCCTATGCCGACAAGATGGCGCGAATCGGGATTCGTATGGGGGATCTGCTCAATCCCAAGGCCTTTCGCACCAAACTCGAAGAGAATCTGGTCGAAGTCAATTGGTTTGCCGAGAAGCTCTATAAGATGGAGCGGTTCGAAGTCGAAAAAGTCTTCCAGCAGTATATGGGCTATGCCGATCGGCTCAAGAGCCATATCGTCGATACGGTCATGCTCGTCAATAAGATGGTCGACGGAAAGAAGACCGTCTTGTTCGAAGGGGCGCAAGGGACGCATTTGGATGTGGACTTCGGCACCTATCCCTTCGTGACCTCTTCCAGCTCAACGGCCGGCGGCGCCTCGACGGGCAGCGGCGTGGGACCGACGAAGATCGACGCGGTCCTCGGGATCGTCAAAGCCTACACGACACGCGTCGGCAGCGGGCCCTTCCCCACGGAATTGACCGATGAAGTGGGAGGCGGGCTCCAGGCCAGAGGAAAAGAATTCGGCTCGACGACGGGACGCGCGCGCCGCTGCGGCTGGTTCGATGGCGTCGTCATGCGTTACGCCACCAAGGTGAATGGACTCACGTCATTGGCCGTCACGAAACTGGACGTGCTCGACGGCTGCAAAGAATTAAAAGTATGCACCGGCTATCGCTATCAAGGGAAGCTCCATCGCGACATGCCCTCCGATCTTCAGGTCCTGACCGAGTGCGAGCCGGTCTATAAGACGTTCAAGGGCTGGTCCGGCTCCACCTCCGGCGCGACCGCCTACAAGCAGCTTCCCGCGGAGGCCAAGCGCTATCTCCAGTATCTGGAGGAGATCGCCGAATGTCCCATCGATATTATTTCGACCGGTTCGAAGCGTAGCGAAACCATCATTCTGCGCAATCCGCTCAAGACCCGTTCCCGCGCGCGGTAAGAAATTGATTTCCTCTCTAGGCATAGACCGATCTTCAGTGGTAGAATTCGCACCCGCCATTTTGTGAGCCGGTAGCTCAGCTGGTAGAGCATCGCCCTTTTAAGGCGAGGGTCCTGGGTTCGACCCCCAGCCGGCTCACCACAGAAAATCAGTAACTTGCGAGAGTCCTCGCTCTCGCAAGACCGCTCAAAATCGGTCCTTGTGCTAAATTTGTGCTAAATCGCTCCGGTTGCGGCTGATCCAGGACATTCACGCCGTCTCGCAAGCTCTCCGGCGAATGATGCGCATACCGTTGCGTCATCAAGCTGGTCTTGTGACCCAGCAGACGTTGTACCTTGTACAAATCCACGCCACGTTGTACTAATCGCGTGGCGAACGTGTGCCGCATGTCGTGGAAGCGGAAGTCTGGAATGCCTGCCCGATTGCGTGCCTCGCAAAACTCCCGAACCAAGTAGCGTACTTGGAGTTCATGCCCGAGCGGGGTTCTGAACACGGGACCGGATGAGGCTCCCGTCGTGGCTTGCTTAGCCGCTAACAGCTCGTACACGGTCGCATTCAAGGGGATCGTGCGGCGAGTTCCGTTCTTGCTCTTCATCACCATGAGGATCCCTCGCGCAAAATCCACGTCCTGCCATTGCAGGTTGAGGATCTCTCCTTGACGCATGCCCGTGTTCAGCGCGAAACCGATAATCTCTCGAAGCCAGGGCGAGGACGAGGCGATGAGGCTCTCCTCTTCGTTGGCCGTCAGCCAACGATCCACTTCGTTCCGCACTTGCTCTAGCGAGACTCGGTGCATGGGGTTCTCCCGGCACCACTCCCATTCGCGCATTGCCACGTTGAACGCATGACGGACGAGCTGTAGCTCCTTGTTGATCGTGGCAGGAGCCGCGTTCTCTAGTCGCCGTTGGGTCTTGTAGCCCGCCAGCACCTTCGGCGTGACCTCGGCCAGCACCGATGCTCCGAACACAGGCCGGAGATGGTTCAAGACCTGACAGTCACGCTGGTGGCTCTTTGGCGCTTTCAGAACCGACCGCTCTTTGAGATACCGATCCATCATTTCCCCAAAAGTGCGTTCCTGTTCCTCACGCCTCTCAAAGAACCGACCTTCAGCAATTTGCACCTTCACCTTGCACAGGATCGATTCGGCCGTGCGTTTGTCCGTCGTACCCGTCGTACGTCGAACTTGTCGCCCTTGATACATAAAACTCATCCACCAGACCTTATTCCGCTTCAAGAGCCCCATCATGCTCCTCCTTCCTGATGAGGCTTGATCTCGGTCTAGTTTCCCCGTGGCCGGAAGTATAGACCTCGCGTTTTGCGCTCGCAATGAGCCGGTCGAGGTCGGACTTGTCAGCCCTCCGGTTCCCGATCTGGGGCGGTACGTACGGTGGGGGAGCGAAGGAAGCGAGCCAGCAGTCTATGTCGTTTTGATCAAACCGGAGTAACCCATGAATCTTTCGGCAGGGGATCTTGCCATGCGCGGCCCAGGCGTAGAGGGTCGCGGGTTTAATTCGTAGCTGTTCAGAAAGGTCTTTGATCGTCAACAGCATAGGCACCCAAACCGGGGGAGTCTGACGACACCCCCATCCCCCCAAGATGCGCCCGCGTGTCCGCCGGCGTCGTGTTCAGCCTACATTCCCAGTGGGTGCGAGCTGGCGCTGAGGAGCAGCGGCCAGGCCCTCCGGGAGCCTTCCCAAGGGGCCCCTTCCACTCCAGGCCTGTCCCCCGCGAGAGCGCCATCCCGCCTTCTTCTTCGACGCCCCACCCCCTGTGTTGTGAAGGG